>JAFQHD010000059.1 GCA_017398145.1 Clostridia bacterium | reverse complement strand
GAGGTGAAGCCACCGGCGAAGGTGATCTCGGTCAGCAGCCTTGCATCGGGGGTGCCGTGACGGACCTGCATGGGCAGGTTGACGCTCTCAATGACCTGACGGCACTTGGCAACACCGTGGTTGACTGCGGGGAAGCCGTTCATCATGGCGCGGCCCAGACGGATGGACTCAGCAATGCCGTTCTCAGCTTCTTCATAGCGGTTCTGACGGGTGTAGGAGTCGATGGTGGAGGGCAGCAGGTCTGCCTCGCCGTACTTCTCCAGGTACTGCATCAGCTTAATGTGCTCCTCCACAACAGGCACGCCTGCACGGGGCTGCACGAGGGTTCTGCCGTCACGCTTTGCGTCCAGCAGCTTCTTGCCAAACTTACGGCATTCGGGCATGGACTTGTGGTAGGCAATTGCCTCCTCAATATTCACATCCTTGCCAGTGGGCCACTGGGTCAGGACTTCCTGACGCAGCTTCTGAAACTCGCCTTCGGGAATTCTTTTATTCTGAATGTCCATGGTACTCAAGCTCCTTTTTCATAATTCGAAGTGCCGTCTGGGGATAATAGCCGGAAAGCAGTCCCATGGCGGCCAGGATATATGTTCTGTCTACCCACACATCGGCGTTCTTGGGACGCAGAGATGTGGGGTTTGCGGGGGAATACAGCGCGTAGGCAGCGATCTGCTCCGTTTTCCTGGTGTGGATCAGGCTGCCGCCGGTGACGATGATCTGCTTGACGTTCGTCAGGTTTTTGCCCGACTGCACGTAGGTCAAGCCCATCATGGTATAGGTTTCCTCAATGGTTCCTGCGTGACGGCGAACCGCCTCTTCGATCGCCATGGAGGCAAGGGCAAAGTCCAGCGCTTCCAGCTCCGGATCGCCATTAGGCACCTTGTCCGTGTGGCTGCGCAGGTCATCTACCAGCTGAGTGACCCGATCCTCGGAAAGACCGGACAGCTGGCTGATCTTGGAAAGTCCTGCAGCATCTACAATGCCGTGGATGCTGTAGCGCATACCGATATCGCCCTCCACGGTACGCTTGGCAAAGGGCTCAGGCAGGCCCTTATAAACCGTGTTCATGTGCTCCGGCATACCGTCAGCAATGGAGTAAACATCCGTGGTAGCACCACCAACGTCTACAGCCACCAGATCTCCGATACCGCTCTCCCCTTCACAGCCCTGTGCCAGCAGGTTCATTGCCTGCAGCACCGCCGAAGGAGTAGGCATCATAATGTCTGACAGCAGCTCAGAGGCTGCGGACAGACCCTTTGCCTGGATCTTCAACTGGTCAAGCAGCCAACCCTTTGCTTCTATCTCCTTTGTGGTGAGCATAGAGTAACGGTGATTGTTCTTCATAGTGTGTCTCCTGATAATAAATATTCCTTATAATTATATCATCACGGCTGTGATAATTCAAGTGTTTTTTAAATATAATTGTCAATAAAAAACGCGCATACCGCCGATATTATAAACTTGCTGTAAATAAAGATCATATATAGGCTGGGTATTGTTGACTTATCTGATAAATTGTGTTACATTATTAAATACCAAATTATAAGCAAAAGAGGTTTTTGTCATGAATGTAAAAAGAATCTTAGCTCTCGTATTGGCTTGTGTTATGGTTCTTCCTTTACTCGTTGCCTGCGATAAAACAGGCGGCGGTAAGGACACCCCCGGTGGCGGCTCTAACATAGAGGCGGTCGGCAGCGTTGTTCCCGAAGACGTGACCTTCCCCGGCGAGACCTTCACAATTCTCTGTCGTGAGGATAATGCGTGGGGCGAATGGCTTCACGAGATATCTGCCGACGAGGATGCAACCGAGCTTGTAAACGAGCAGGTGTACAAGAGAAATCTTGAGGTAGAAGAACGCTTCGAGCTTGAGGCTCTTGAGGCTTATGCTATCCCCGGTCAGTGGGCTGTAGCTGAAGACTTCGTTAATACCTACCGTAACTCCATTCTTGCGGCGACAGGCAGCTTTGACCTTATTATGAGCCATCAGGCTTATATGTCCGAAGACCCCTCTCTCATAGAGCTTTACACCAATCTTTACGACGTACCCTATATCAAGGACAATCTTGACGCAGAGTACTACTATCCCGACGTGGTAGAGGAGCTCACCATTAACGATAAGCTTTATTACCTTCTCGGTGACTACTCCCTCACTTATTGGGAACTGGCATACGTTCTTTATTTCAATAAGACCATGGCCGAGAATAACAACCTTGAGGATATATACCAGCTCGTACGTGACGGCGAGTGGACCTTTGACAAGATGACTGAAATGGTCAAGGGTACCTGGACCGACCTTAACGGTGACGTATGGCCCGATGCCGAGGACAGCTTCGGCTACGTATCCGATATTCCCAACACGACCGACGCGCTTGAGGCGCATTTCAACGTGCCCATGACCGGCAGGGACGAATCCGGCAACGTAGTATTCAATGTTGACCAGGGCAAGATGGTAAGCATTCTTGAAAAGTTCGTTGAGTTCAAGAAGACCGACGATACCCACTTTATTTACACCACCTCCGCGGATACCGAGGATTCCAACGAGGCAGACAAGATATTCCGCGAGGGCAGAGCGCTCTTCTATCCTGCAATGCTCAACCGCGCGCAGGAATTCCGCGGTATGGAGACCGACTTCGGTATAGTTCCTTACCCCAAGTGGGACACTCAGCAGGATAACTATTACACCCACGCACAGGACGGTTACTCTGTAGGCGTAGTTCCGATAGACGCCCCCAATCTCGAAATGAGCGGTGCGATCGTTGACGTTCTCTCCGCACTTTCAAGCGAAATGGTAATTCCCGCATACTACGATATGGCGCTGCGCGACAAGTATGCCCGTGACGACGAGTCGGGCGAGATGCTTGATATCATCCGTGACGGCTTTACCGTAAACTTCGGATATTTCTACGGTGCGGCACTTAACGGCTGTTCCAAGACCTTCCGTATACTTATCGAACAGGATAATTCCAATTTCGTATCCTACTACGGCGTTAACAGCAAGGGCTACGACAGACTTCTCAAGAAGCTTATCGCTTCCTACGAGACAGAGGTAACGGAATGATTAAATGAACAAGGCTTTATGCCTTGTTCATTTTTTATATTTGAATAATTAATATATTTATGTTATCATAAAACCATAAATATATAGAAAGGCAGAATCATTATGAAAAGCTTTAAAAGAATTATTGCTCTTATGCTCGTAGTTCTCACCGTTATACCCATGCTGATTGCCTGTGACGGTGATAAGGGCGGCAAGGGCAAAGACGGTCCTGGAACGAACATCACTCCTACCAATACGGTTGTGCCTGATGACGTGACTTTCCCCGGTGAGACCTTTACCGTTCTCTGCCGTGAGGATAACGCATGGGGTCAGTATCTCCACGAGATCTCTGCTGACGAGGATGCAACAGAGCTCGTAAACGAGGCTGTCTACAAGAGAAACCTCGAAGTTGAGGAGCGTTTTGAGCTTGAGGAGCTTGAGGCATACGCCATTCCCGGACAGTGGGACGTTAAGGAGGATTTTACCAACACCTTCCGTAACTCCATTCTTTCCAACAGCGGTACCTTCGACCTCATTATGAGCCATCAGGCTTATATGTCGTTTGACCCCTCTCTCAACGAGCTCTACACCAATCTCTACGATATTCCTTATCTCAAGGACAATCTTGATGCAGATTACTACTATCCCGACGTAGTAGAGGAGCTTACCGTTAACGATAAGCTTTACTTCCTTCTCGGCGACTACTCCCTTACATACTGGGAGCACGCTTACGTTCTCTACTTCAACAAGACTCTTGCAGAGAACAACAACATCGAGGATATTTACCAGCTCGTTCGTGACGGCAAGTGGACCGTTGACAAGATGATCGAGATGAGTAAGGGTAAGTGGGTAGACCTTAACGGTGACCTCTGGCCCGGTGTTGAAGACTCCTTCGGTTATGTTTCCGAGACAAACAACACTCCCGATGCATACGAGGCGCACTTTGATGCTCCCATGACTGCAAGAGACGAGAACGGCAACGTTATCTTTGACGTTGATCAGGGTAAGTATGTAAGCATACTTGAGAAGATGATCGACTTCAAGAAGACGGACGACGTATATTTTGAATATTTTGCAGACCAGCCCGAGGATGCCAACACCATCGACAAGATCTTCCGTGAGGGCAGATCGCTGTTCTATCACGCACAGCTTAACCGTGCACAGATGTTCAGAGGTATGGAGACCGACTTCGGTATTGTTCCTTATCCCAAGTGGAACGAGCAGCAGGAGGGTTACTACACCCACGCTCAGGACGGTTACTCTGTAGGTGTAGTTCCGATAGACGCACCCAACCTTGAGCTTTGCGGTGCAGTTATCGACGTTCTTTCCGCACTTTCAAGCGAGATGGTAATTCCCGCTTACTACGATATGGCACTGCGCGACAAGTACGCCCGTGACGATGAGTCCGGCGAGATGCTTGACATCATCCGTGAAGGCTTTACCGTAAACTTCGGCTACTTCTACGGTCAGTCTCTTAACGGCTGCTCCATGGTATTCCGTAACATGGTAAACCAGGACAACACCAACTTCGTATCCTACTACACGGTAAACCAGAAGGGCTTCGAGCGTAAGCTTAAGGCGTTGCTTGAGTCCTATCAGGACGACGCTGAGTAATAATTTAACTTTAAACCTAATAAAATGAACAAGGCTATACAAGTCTTGTTCATTTTTTTATCTTGATTTGGTAACAATTTTGTGATAGAATAATTACAACTTTTTACGAAAGGCAGAGGTATTATGAAAAATTTCAAAAGAATACTTGCTTTGATGCTTGTTCTTCTTATGGTCGTGCCTATGCTTGTTTCCTGCAAGGGTGACAAGGGCGGCGAAGACGGTCCCGGTGGCGGCGGTAACGGTCTTGAGCTTAACACCACCGTTGTTCCCGATGACGTTACATTCCCCGGTGAGACCTTTACGGTTCTTTGCCGTGAGGATAACGCTTGGGGTCAGTATCTCCACGAGATCGCGGCTGACGAAGACGCAACAGAGCTAGTAAACGAAGCAGTGTACAAGAGAAATCTTGCAGTTGAAGAGCGTTTTGAGCTTGAAAAGCTTGAAGCATACGCTATCCCCGGTCAGTGGGCGGTAAACGAAGACTTTATCAACACCTTCAAGAACTCCATCCTTGCAGCCAGCGGTTCCTTTGACCTTATCATGAGCCAGCAGGCATATATGGAGGATATTTCTCTTATCGACCTTTTCTATAACTTCTATGAGGTTCCTTATGTAAAGGACAATATGGATGCTGAGCATTACTATCAGGACATCATCGACGAGGTTACCATCGACGGTAAGCTTATGTATATGGTGGGTGACTACTCTCTTACATATTGGGAAAACCTCTACGTTCTTTACTTCAACAAGACTATGGCAGAGAACCGTAACATAGGCGATATCTACCAGATGGTACGCGATGGCGAGTGGACCTTTGACAAGATGGCAGAGATGGTAAAGGGCTCTTGGACTGACCTTAACGGTGACGTATGGCCCGACGAGGGTGACTCCTTCGGTTACATCACCGAGATACCTAACACCACAGATGCTTTCTGGGATCTATTTGATATCCGCGTTACCTCGAGAGACGAGAACGGTGACGTTAAGATCGACGTTGACCAGGGTAAGATGGTACAGGTTCTTGAGAAGGTTATCGAGTTCAAAAAGACCGATGACACCTTCTTTGAATCGACCAGCTCGGATATGACCTCGGATTCTATCAAGTGCGACAAGATCTTCCGCGAGGGCAGAGCGCTCTTCTATCCCTCTGCACTCAATCGTGCTCAGGACTTCCGTGGTATGGAGACCGACTTCGGTATCGTTCCTTATCCCAAGTGGGACGTAAACCAGGATAAGTACTATACACGTTCTCAAGACGGCTACTCCGTAGCAGTTGTTCCGATCGACGTTCCCAACGTTGAGATGAGCGGTGCGATTTTTGACGTTCTTTCCGCTATTTCCTACGAGAGTGTTATCCCCGCATACTATGATATGGCGCTGCGTGACAAGTATGCCCGTGACGACGAGTCCGGCGAGATGCTCGACATTATCCGTGAAGGCTTCAAGTTCAGCTTCGGTAACTTCTATGCGCCTTCTCTCGACAGAGGTCTTGAGTTCCGTATCCTTATCGCTCAGGAAAACTCCAACTTCGTATCCTACTACGCAGTAAACCAGAAGGGCTACGAGAGAAGACTCAAGAAGCTCCTTGATGCCTACGCTGCACTTGATCAGGACGCTGAATAATATTTTAAGATCCGAAAACAGCTGCAAACGCAGCTGTTTTCTTATTTGGCTGGATTTTTGGAAATTTGAGAAGCATATTGACTATATATTGATGATATGTTATCATATTAATATAAAGAACTGAAAGGTGATATGCTATGAAAAACTTTAAAAGAATAGTATCACTCCTGCTTGTCGTTATGATGCTTCTCCCTTGTCTTGTTGCCTGCAGCGAGAAGGGCGGAAAGGGCAATAACGAGGGTGGCGGAGAACTGACCGAGACCGACACGGTAGTACCCGACGATGTCAAATTCTCAGGCGAGACATTTACCATCCTCTGTCGTGAGGACAACGCTTGGGGTAACTGGCTTCATGAGATAGCAGCAGACGAGGATGCGACAGAACTGGTAAACGAGGCTGTTTATAAGCGCAACCTGGAGGTAGAGGAACGCTTTGACCTTGAGGAGATCGAGGTTATGGATATCCCCGGTCATTACGAGGTTCACGAGGATTTCGTAAACACCTTCCGTAACTCTATTCTTGCAGCTACCGGTACCTTTGACCTTATTATGATGCAGCAGGATGTTATGGCAGACCCCGGCAATTTTGAGCTCTATACTGACTTCTGTGATATTCCCTATGTCAAGGACAATCTGGACGCACCCTATTATTATCAGGATGTCAACAATACCGCTATGGTCAATGACACCCTCTATTTCCTTTTAGGTGACTATTCTCTTACATACTGGGAATCCACCTATGTTCTTTACTTCAACAAGACAATGGCGGAGAATCAGAACATTGAGGATATCTATGGCTTGGTTAGAGACGGCAAGTGGACCTTTGACAAGCTTCTTGAAATGTCCAAGGGGGTATGGTCCGACCTTAACGGCGACCTCTGGCCCGGTTCCGAGGACTCCTTTGGCTATGTTTCCGAGATCAACAATTCTACTGATGCTTTTGCGTCTCACTTTGACGTTCCTATGGCAGGCAGAGACGAGAACGGTGACATTATCTTCAACGTAGACCAGGGCAAGATGGTAAGCGTTCTTGAAAAGTTTATCGACTTCAAGAAGTCTGACGACACATGGCTTGTTATGCTGGGCTCTGATATTACTCTTGACGAAAACCCCGTTGACAAGATCTTCCGTGAGGGCAGAGCACTCTTCTACCACGCTATGCTTAACCGCGCACAGGATTTCCGCGGTATGGAAACAGATTTCGGTATAGTTCCTTATCCCAAGTGGAACGAGGACCAGGCAGGCTATTATACCCATTCTCAGGACGGCTACTCCGTTGCGGTAGTGCCGATAGACGTTAATAACGTCGAGATGTGCGGTGCCGTCGTGGACGTTATGTCTGCGCTTTCCAACAAGCTGGTAGTCCCCGCATACTACGATATGGCTCTGCGTGACAAGTATGCCCGTGACGACGAGTCGGGCGAGATGCTCGACATTATCCGCGAGGGCTTCAAGATGGACTTTGCATACTATTATCAGGGTGCTATCGGCAGCGGCGGACACTTCAGAAACCTTATCAATCAGGAAAACACTAACTTCGTATCCTACTTCCAGACCAACAAGAAGGGCTTTGAGCGTAAGCTTAAGAAGCTTATACAGGCTTACGTAGACGCGGAGGCGGAATAATATTAATTTTTAATGAACTCTATTGCATTTTTAAAACAAGTGTGATATAATGCATACAGTAAATAAATTATTTATGGAGAGTGGTTGACAGCCACTCTCCAAGTTTTATATTGAAAGGATTTTCATAATGGCAAACGGCAAGAAGATCGCAGACGTATGCACGGAGCTCCTTACCCCGGTCATTAACGAATTAGGCTATGACGTGTGGGATATAGAGTACGTTCGTGAAGCGGCAGAATGGTTTTTAAGAATAACCATCGACTCTCCCAACGGTATAGACATTGACGACTGTGAAAAGGTCCACCGAGCTATAGACCCGGTGCTTGACGAGGCAGACCCCATCGAGGATGCGTACAGACTGGAGGTTTCTTCACCCGGACTTGAGCGGGATATCAGAACCGACGCTCACTTTGAGGCTTGTATAGGCGAAAGGATAGTCTGCAAGCTGTTTACCAAGCTTGAGGGTAAGAAGGAATATACCGGACGCCTTCGCGCATATGAAAACAAGCAGATAGTTCTTGATACCGAGGAGGGTGAGGTTATAATTGAGCGTAAATTAGCCTCCAAGGTAAGAACGGTTTTTGACTTTGATTAATATAATTAGAGAGGATAAATGATGAATACCGAATTTTTTAATGCACTTGAGCTCCTTGAAAAGGAAAAGGGAATCCCCGCAGAGTACATGATCGAGCGTGTTGAAGCGGCACTTATCAGCGCCTTCAAGCGTGAGGAAGGCGGAAACAGCAACGTAAGAGTAGTCCTTGACCCCGTAAAGAAGGACGTCCGTGTATACAAGCAGATGGACATCGTAGAAGAGGTAGAGGACGAGACGACTCAGCTCACACTCGAGCAGGCGCAGAAGATATCCAAGAGATATAAGCTGGGCGGTGTGGCAGAGATCGAAATGAAGCCCAAGAATTTCAGAAGACTCAGCGCTCAGACTGCAAAGCAGGTCATCATCCAGGGCATCCGTGAGGCAGAAAGAGGAATGATGATCAAGGAATACGAGAGCAAGCGTGAGGAGATCATCACGGCAACGGTTCAGAAGATCGACCCCACCACGGGAAATATAACGCTTGACACAGGCACAAGCTTTGCAACTCTTATCAAGTCCGAGCAGATCCCCGGCGAGAGCTTCCTTCCCGGTGACCATATCAAGGTGTTCGTTATGGAGGTTCGTAAGGAATCGAGAGGTCCTCTGGTAAATCTCTCAAGAACTCATCCCGGCATGGTAAAGAGACTTTTTGAGCTTGAGGTTCCCGAGATCCAGGACGGCACCGTAGTTATCAAGGGTGTTATACGTGAGGCAGGCAGCCGTACCAAGATGGCTGTAGAAAGCAGAGACGCAGACGTAGATCCCATCGGTGCTTGTATCGGTAACCGCGGTATGCGTATCGCAGGTATCGTTGACGAGCTCCGCGGCGAAAAGATAGATATCATCAAGTATTCGGATGACCCCTGCGAGTTTATCCGCGAGGCACTTTCTCCCGCACAGGTTCGTGAGGTCATAATAGACGGCGAAAGAAGCGCAAGAGTAATCGTTGATTCCGACCAGCTCTCCCTTGCTATCGGTAAGGAAGGTCAGAACGCAAGACTTGCAGCACGTCTTACAGGCTTCAAAATAGACATAAAAGAAAACTAACTTATTATAAACAGAGAGGCAGTTATGGCAGAACAAATCAAAAAGGTTCCTCAACGTAAGTGTACCGGCTGCGGTGTCAAGGCTGATAAAAAAGACCTTATACGAGTTGTACGTACACCCGAGGGGGAGATAAAGATAGACCTGAAAGGAAAAATGTCGGGTCGCGGTGCATATATTTGTCATAACGCAGCCTGTCTTAAGAAGGCGGTAAAGTCGAAGAGACTTGCCCGCAATTTAGAGGTAGAGATACCCGACTATATATACGAGGCATTGGAGGTGCAGCTTAAAGGTGAGGGCTGATACGGAAAGACTCAGCCGTATGTTAGGTCTGAGTGCCAGAGCAAGGATGCTGTCGATAGGTACGGACATCGCCTGCGATTCTGTCAGAAGCGGAAACGCAAGGATAGTTATGGTAGCCCATGATGCTTCGGCGAACACGAAGAAAAGAGCGTTTAATTGCGCTAAGTACTATGAAACAGCCTGTTACGAGATCCCCATAGGTCAGAACGACTTAGGTCAGTATGTGGGAAAGAAGGGTGCCGTATCGGTGCTCAGCTTAAACGACGGTAATATGGCAAAGGGTATCACGAAACTTTTAGATGAAATGAGCGAAGCGGACATCACTCCGCGGGAGGTGTAATATATGTTAAATCCTAAATACAAGATCAGTAATATGGCAAAGGACCTTGGCATCAAGGGTAAGGAGATAACCGATATTCTTGAGAAAAGCGGCAGAGGAACAAAGTCCACCTCCGCTGTACTGTCAGCCGAGGATTTTGATATTATATTGAACGAGCTTTCCTTAGCTAATCAGGTAAGTGACTTCAATGATTATATGGAGCTTAAGGTTACCATTCCCCGTAAGGTAGCGAAACAAGAACCCAAGAAGGAAGAGCCCAAGGCTGAGGAGAAGAAGCCTGAGGCGAAGGTCGAGCCTAAGAAGATCGAGCAGAAGCCTGAGCCCAAGGCTGAACCTAAGAAGATCGAGCAGAAGCCCGAGCCTAAACCCGAGCCTAAGAAGGAAGAGAAGAAGCCCGAGCCTAAGAAGGCAGAGCCTAAGAAAAAGCAGCCTGCACAGGCGAGACCTCATATGCAGACGGTTGCTCTTCCGAAGAAGCATCGTGACGAGGACAACAAGACACCTCTCCAGCCCATCGATGCGGCGAGCCATGGCAAGAAGCCCGCTACCCGTGTGGTAGATACCAGATCCTCCAATGTGGATCTTTCCAAATACGACGAAAAGCTTGACCGTTATCATTCCGACAAGGATTATAACAACAAGCAGAAGCTTAAGAAGCAGAATAATCAGAATCAGAAGGGCAAGAAGCAGGATAAGCATGCTAAAGAAAAGGCGGCTATGGATAAGCTTCGCCGTCAGCAGGAGATGGCAAAGAAGCAGGTTCTTTACGTTTCCATTCCCGAGGAGATCACTGTTTCCGAGCTTGCCGCAAGACTTAAGCTCAAGGCAGCAGAGGTTGTAAAGAAGCTTATGATGCTTGGAGTTATGGCTACGGTAAACCAGACCATTGACTACGATACCGCGTTTCTTATAGCAGACGAGATGGGCGCTAAGATAACCAAAGAGGTTGAGGTTACCATCGAAGAGCAGATCTTTGACTCCACCGAGGATAACGACGACAACCTCATCACCCGTCCACCCGTCGTATGCGTTATGGGTCACGTTGACCACGGTAAGACCTCTCTCCTTGACGCTATCCGTCATACCAGTGTAACCACAGGCGAGGCGGGCGGTATTACACAGCATATCGGTGCTTATACGGTAAATATAGACGGCAACGACATCACATTCCTTGACACCCCCGGTCACGAGGCGTTCACCACCATGAGAGCAAGAGGTGCTATGGCGACAGATATCGCAGTTCTCGTTGTTGCAGCAGACGACGGTATCATGCCCCAGACGGTAGAGGCTATCAACCACGCAAAGGCGGCAGGTGTTGAGATAATCGTTGCTATCAACAAGATGGATAAACCCACCGCTAACCCCGACAACGTAAAGCAGGAGCTTACTCAGTACGAGCTGGTTCCCGAGGAATGGGGCGGCGATGTTATCTGTGTTCCTGTTTCTGCCGTTACCAAGATGGGTATTGAGGATCTTCTTGAAAACATCCTCCTTATCGCAGAGGTTAAGGAGTATAAGGCTAACCCCAACCGCCACGCTAAGGGTGTTATCATCGAGGCTAAGCTTGATAAGGGCAGAGGTCCCGTTGCTACGGTACTGGTACAGAACGGTACTCTTAACGCAGGTGACGTCGTTATCGCAGGTACCTCCGTCGGTCACGTAAGAGCGATGACCGACGATAAGGGCAAGCGCATAAAATCCGCAGGTCCCTCTATCCCCGTTGAGATAATAGGTCTCAGCGAGGTTCCCTCCGCAGGTGACGAGTTCAACGCGGTTGAGGACGAAAAGAAGGCAAGGGAGCTTGCCGAGCAGCGTCGTGATAAGGCTAAGAACGAGGAGTTTAAGGCTAATGCGGCAGTATCCCTTGAGGATCTCTTTGCTGCTATCTCTGACGGAGCAAAGACACTTAACATCATCGTTAAGGCAGATGTAAGAGGCTCTGCAGAGGCAGTTAAGCAGTCTCTTGAAAAGCTCTCCAACGAAGAAGTTAAGGTCAAGATCATTCACACAGGTGTCGGTGGAATCAACGAGAGCGATGTTATCCTTGCAGGTGCATCTAACGCTATCATCGTAGGCTTCAATGTTCGTCCCGACAAGAACTCCCTTGACATTGCGGAGCGTAACGGTGTTGATATCAGAACCTACCGTATCATCTACGAGTGTATCGAAGAGATCACCCAGGCTATGAAGGGTATGCTCGCTCCTACCTATAAGGAAGAGCGTCTCGGTCAGGCTGAGGTTCGTGCAACCATCCGTGTTCCCAATGTGGGTACAATCGCAGGCTCCTATGTTCAGGACGGTAAGATCTTACGTTCCGCACAGATCCGTGTAATTCGTGAGGGTATCGTAGTGTTTGAGGATAAGATATCCTCCCTTCGCCGCTTCAAGGACGACGTTAAAGAAGTAGCCTCCGGCTACGAGTGCGGTATCGGACTTGATAAGTTCAACGATCTTAAGGAAGGCGATATTCTCGAGGCTTACCAGATGGTAGAAGTTAAGAGATAATTCAAAATGCAAAATTAAAAATGCAAAATTAAAGAGGCTTTTTGACCTAAATGGTCAAAAAGCTTCTTTTTTGTCCGTGTCAGCCGACGGCTGACATATCGTTTCTGTCTTGACAGAAATATCGCTTTTACTATGTGAAAATATCGCGTCCGAAAGGGCATATCGCATAACCGCAGGTGATAAATCTCTCTTGACATATATTTCCGAAAGTGATACAATGATTTTGGACATAATTTGATAATGTATTGTTCATATAATTATGTCTTGGTAATCGGAGTTGTGTTTTTTGTGCGTGGCTTCGGCTGCGCACTTTTTATATTTTAAGGAGAAGATTTTATGCTTACTTTCAAAAAAACTACGTGTATATTATTAATGTTCATTATGCTAATGCCCTACTTCAATATGTATAGTTTAGCCGATTCTATGCTTGTGACTGAAATTGACGAAACTATGTCAGAAAAATTTTTAGGCGGAGACGGTACTGAAAATAATCCATATCAAGTTTCTACGCCACAACAATTAGATGCGGTTCGAAACAACTTATCCGCATATTATGTTTTGACAAACGATATTGATTTGAACGATTGGGGGAATTGGGAACCAATTGGTGTTGGGGATTCTATGTCCGGCTCTGCGTCCCCATCGAATGCACCTAGATCAGATTACCAACCTTTCACAGGGAATTTTGATGGGGGTAATTATACTATTAGAAACCTCAAAATTAATGATCACAAGGTATCGTATATAAGTGATTGTTATGGGTTGTTTTCGGCTGTCGACGGAGCAACTATACAAAACCTTATATTAGAAGATGTTAATATCTTGATAGATAAGACTACAACAGATTATGTACTCTTATGGGAAGAATATCTCACAACATATTCGGTCATTGTAGGTGCGGTTGCTGGTTATAGTTACGATTCTACAATAACCAATTGTGATGTAACCGGTAACATTTCAGTAATACATTGTAGCGATGCTAGTGTTGGTGGAATTGTAGGTTATGGAAATGCAAGTGAATGCATCAATAGAGCAAATGTTTATGTATATGCAGATAAAGATTCAAGATATGAAAAAGACAGTACAGTTACTTGTGGTGGCATAACGGGAGAATCTTATACTGTTAATGGAGTAATAAATAAAAATACAAATTACGGTGATATTGATGTAAATGCCGGTCACTTTGCTTATGTGGGTGGTATTTCAGGGGAATACGGAAAAATATCTGATTGCGTAAATTTTGGAAATATTAATGGAAAAGTCCTTAAAGCGGGTTCGCATTCATCGTTTGCAGGTGTATGTAATGTTGGGGGTATTGTTGGTGCGACATCAAGTGATTATGTAAAAAAAAGTGTTAACTATGGTTGCATTTCAGCGTATCTAGATTGTAGTGAATCTAGCAATTATGCGAACTCAAGTTGTTATGCTTATGCTGGTGGGGTTGTTGGATTTTGTGGTTATTACGGAAGTGGATTAATAAGTCAATGTTATAATCTCTCTCAATCTGTTAGTTGTATTAAGATAAGTAACACCGGTAAAGTATTAACACAAAATGCCGGAAGAATCAGCGGATGTAGTATTAAGAACAGTGAATGTTTTTCCGTTACTGAAACATCTGTTAACAACACTACAATATCATCTTCTTTGAACACCAGCAATGATGGACAAGATATAGTAAAAGAAGCTTGTTTGATTGAAGAAACTTATATTGGTTTTGATTTTAAGAGTGTTTGGAAGATTGATAAAACAATCGGAGGTGCAGTGTTAGATGTTAATATTACTGGACTTATGGTATACTCCGATTATCAAAATCTTAGTTTCAGAAAAGGATCTTATTTGTATTTAGGTGTTGCGGCATATATAAAAGGAGTGCAGCAGACAGATCTGTCTGGTATTACTTTTACAGTAAGCGATCCTTCGGTTATAGAGCCTGTGAAAACAGTAAATAAAGATAATTGTTATTTTGTAAGATTAAAGGGTGTTGGTACAGGAAATGCAAGTGTTTCTTTCAGTGATTCATTGACCGGATATTCGGTAAAAGTGCCAGTTACTGTGTATGATAATAATACAATGTCATATACATTAAACAATGTTCCTACACAAGAAATAGACAAGTACGAGACTAATTTCTATAACTACAATGGGTTATTTATAGATAATTATGACTATACGATAAATGATGATAGATCAGCAACTGTAACCTTTGATGTCTACAATACGGCATATTCATATGGTATAGTAGAATCTTGTGACAAAAATAACAAGATCTATCAAGCCGTTCTTATAGATAAATATAACTTTAACAATGGATCGATAAAAGAATCAGTTTGGGATAATACCTGTTGTTTGGTAAGAGATTTTATAGACGGAGATTTTCTTACATACAGACAGGAAAGCGGATATTCGATAAAAACTCCCGTCGAGATCACCGTACCCGAGGGTGGATACATTTATATCACCATGAGCAGTCGTGAATCTAATATCCTTGCTGTTGTCAACAGTATCGACTTGTTAATGGGAATAAAAGATCTTACAGGTGATATAAGTGATTTTGATACAAGCAGTAAAGAATATTCTCAAAAGCTTACAGCAAAATTAGTAAGTGATACGGCGTACGTAAAGCTGATGAGCAGTGGAAGCGAATTTTCTGAAAATTTATTCAAGAATGTCGGAAAGCAGACGTTCTTCAACACAAAATCTTTAGGTAGCTTTGCTGACACTATTGTTTATAACATCAGTGAAATAAATCTCGGCGAATTGGTTTCCTCTACTGCTTTGGATTTCGGTTGGAGCATAGGAGAGGATTTGTTTACCGAGTTTGCGGGACCTGCGGGTAAGGTTTTAGAGGGTTTGTTCACCTTTGGTGATACATGCAATCTTGTTTCTCAGGGTAATGATTTTTGTAGATACATTGATACATACGGTATAGTAATTGCGAATCAAGGCGGCGGTGTAAGAAATGCTAATGAAGTGAAAATAGAATCGGATGTGGATTTTGATAATGATATGGCTTTAAATACATACAAGTTTGAGCTTGATAATCAGGTTTTAAGCATTCTTAAAGAGAAAAGCCCTGATGTTTACAACCAAATTCGCGGAGGATTAGAGCGTACTTACAACATTTCATTAGTGAAAAACGGGGTGGAAGCTCAACATTCCGATAGTGTGAGAGTTTATATTCCGCTTACAAGCGAAATGAAATTGTTATCACATATTGCAAATATCAAGGTTTATCGTATTGAAGAAGACGGTACAACAACCGAGATAGAATGCTCTGTGGATAATGGAATGTTATCTTTTGAAACAAATCATTTTAGTATTTACAGCATAGTATGTTACGATGAAAGTACCGAAAGTAGTATTTGCGATCCACTCGATTATGAATATGAAATATTGGAAGATTCTAATATTTCTCTGATCAAATATAACGGAACTGATGCATATATTAAAATTCCGTCAGCAATTGACGGATATGTTATAAGTGGAATTTCAGGGGGATGTTTTGAGAATAACACGGTTATAGAAAACGTTATAATTCCCGACAGTGTTAAAACAATATGTGATAATGCCTTTGCTTCTTGTACAAAACTTGTGTCTGTGGAAATATATGAATTTGTTACATCTATAGGTGACAGTGCATTTGCCGATTGTAACAATTTTACTATTTCGTGTTACAAAGGTTCAATCGCAGAAAGCTATGCGGTGGATAACTCGATTTCTTACAAGTATTTATGTTCTAACATTACAATTAACAACTATGAGGTAATTATCGATCACGCCGATCAGATTAATCATATTCGTTTTGCCTCCGGCGAACATACAACGGTATCCTCTATTAAGAACGCCTCTGACCGTGTTGACCTTTCCGCTTCTGTTATCGCAAAGAACACCATAGACGGAAAGTTTGTATATACTATGCCCGACGGCGGATACTATACCTTCTGGGTGCGTATGACCGACGGAGCAGAGTATTTCCTTACGGCTGATATGACCGAGTTTACTCCTACGGTTGATACCTACGGGGTCAAGATCAATGTAAACAACCTCTATGACGTAAAGGATGTATTCATAGCCAAGGGCGAGTTTGATACCTACAACGAGATAAAGACCAACGGTTATATAGTCCGTCTTACTGCTTCAAAGATAGACGGAAAACACAACTATACATATACCGTAACTGATCCCGGTATGCACACCGTGCTTGTAAGATACAACGACGGTAGAGAATTTATATTCCACGAGGAACTCGCCGTTGACAATCCTGTATTCACCACTAACGGCTTACAGGTGACTATCAGTAACATCCCCGACGTTAAGGTTATAAGAACGGCTTACGGCGAATACTATACCCCCGGTGACACTAAACGCGCCGCGGGTGCAAGAAACTTCTCCAACAAGGCGGTAATCAAGGACGAAGAAGAATATATGCTCCAATACCGCGAAGAGGGAAGAGTAACAATAATAGTTGAATACAACAACGGCTACGTGAAGGTATTCCACTACGACGTCACAAAAAAGGTTCCCACGGTAGAACACGAGCGTAACAATGTTACGTTCGGTGATCTCGACGGACTTGTAATGATCAGATATGCCGAAGGCGAGTATGCTACCTCAAGCGAGATCAAGAAAGCTCCGGATAGCAAGGTAATAAAGCCTGATGCCATAGTCGACGGTAAGATTTCGGTTACTCTTGAAGCCGGAACATATACCTTCAGTGTACAGTTTGATGATGAATCGTATAATTATTACAAGGTTGTAATCGAATAAAACAACCCATCGCGTGATAATAATTGATATTAACTGAACTGACCCCGATTAAAGGGTGCAGGGCCAATCGCAGTCTTGCGCTGTCCGTGGCAGAATAAGCAAGACGAGATTGCGTGCCGTAACACAGCGATATCGAACGACTTTAGAAGCGAAGATAGAGCTGATGTTACAAACGGACCCGTCCCTGCTGTGTTCAGTATGACGATGACAGTTATAACTATTACACGGTAACAGTTGAATAACTTACTAACAGGACGGCGCTTCACACAGCCGTCCTGTTGTACTTTCAAAGATTGATGAAAAATTCATCAATCTTGCGCTCTGCAAAAATGAAAGAATGATGAAAAATTCATCATTCTTACGTTCCGCACATATGAAAGAATGATGAAAAAATCATCAATCTTACGCTCCGCACATATGAAAGAATGATGAAAAATCCATCAATCATGTACCCTGTATAAATAAATAATGATGAAAAATTCATCAATCTTACATACCGCATAAATGTAAGAATGATGAAAAATTCATCATTCTTACGTTCCGTATAAATGAAAAAATGATGAAAAATTCATCAATCTAACACACCGCATAAATAAAAGAATGATGAAAAATTCATCAATCTCTTACGGTTGACAGCGAAATCGCAAAATGATATAATTACTTAAAGCAACAAAAAACGAGGAATATAGAATTGAACAACGGATTTTTACCTATAAATAAACAGGATATGCTTGAACGCGGTTGGGATACTCCCGACTTCGTATACGTTACGGGTGATGCTTATGTTGACCACCCGTCTTTTGGCGTTTCGATAATATCAAGAGTTCTTGAGGCTCAGGGATTTCGTGTGGCTATTCTTTCACAGCCCGATTATAAGAGCTGTGAGGCATTTAAGGAGTTCGGCAGACCAAGGCTCGGGTTCCTTGTTACCTCGGGTAATATAGACTCTATGGTGGCTCATTATACCGTTGCAAAGAGAAAGAGAAGCACCGACTATTATTCTCCCGGTGGAAAGATGGGACTTCGTCCCGATAGGGCAGTAATAGTCTACTGCAACCGTATTCGTGAGGCATACGGTGACGTGCCGATAATTATCGGCGGTCTTGAAGCATCCCTACGCCGCTTTGCTCACTATGACTACTGGGATAACAAGGTGCGCCGCAGTATCCTTGTAGACAGCCGTGCGGATATCCTTACCTACGGCATGGGTGAGAATATACTGCGCCGTCTGGCAGAGCTTCTTGACCGTGGTATTCCGATAAAAAAAATAAGGGATGTCAGAGGTACGGTGTACCTTGCATCTCCTGAGGATAAGATCCATTACGAAGCCGTAGGCGGCTTTGATTATAACGAGCTTAAGACAGATAAGGCTAAATACGCCGAGGCGTTTGCCCTCCAGTACCGTGAAAACGACCATGTACGGGGCAGGGCAGTAACTGAGATATATGACGGTAAGGTTCTTGTACAGAATCCCCCTATGTCTCCCCTCACCCGAGAGGAGCTTGATGCGGTCTACGCACTTCCGTATATGAGAACATACCATCCTTCATACGAAGCTGTGGGCGGTGTTCCCGGCATACAGGAAGTAGAGCTTTCGGTCACCCATAACCGCGGTTGCTTTGGAGGCTGTAACTTCTGCGCTCTTGCCTTCCACCAGGGACGAAGCGTTGTTTCCCGCAGTATAGAATCCTGCGTTGAGGAAACAAAGAAGATAGTGGAGGTTCCAAACTTCAAGGGCTATATCCACGATGTGGGTGGTCCTACGGCTAATTTCAGATATACCTCGTGTAAGAGGCAAAAAGAACACGGTATCTGTGCAAGCCGCAAGTGTCTTGCTCCCACTCCCTGCAAGCATCTTGAGGTAGATCACACCGAGTATATCAAGCTCTTAAAGGAGATAGAGAAGGTACCCAAGGTCAAGAAGGTCTTTATCCGTTCCGGAATCCGTTTTGACTATCTTGTATATGACAAGGACGAAACATTCTTCAAGAAGCTTGTACGGGATCACGTCAGCGGACAGCTTAAGGTTGCTCCCGAGCATTGTAGTTCTAATGTATTGCACTATATGGGAAAACCCGATGTTGAGGTTTATAACAAATTCAAGGACAGATATTTTGAGCTGACAAAATCTATCGGTAAGGAACAGTATCTTGTGCCTTATCTAATGTCAAGTCATCCGGGAAGTACGCTTAAGGATGCTCTTAAGTTAGCCCTTTATCTCAAGGAGGGCGGCTATTCCCCCGAGCAGGTGCAGGATTTTTATCCTACACCGGGCACAGCATCTACCGTTATGTTCTATACGGGAATCGACCCTATGACGGGCAAAAAGGTATACTGTACCACCGACTATCACGAAAAACAGCTCCAGAGAGCACTTCTGCAATGGAACAGACCTCAGAACGCCGAGCTTGTCCGTGAAGCGCTTGTAAGACTTAACCGTACAGATCTTATCGGTTATGGGCCTATGTGTCTTGTGAAGCCCGAGAAGGGCGAAGCACCTAAGCAGATAAAAGACCGACCTGCCCGTAAGCCAAAAACCGATCGCAAGCCTAAAAAGGCAGGCTGGGCGGTGTCTAAAAAGACCCCAAAGAACAAAGGAAAGAGAAGATGACTGATATCTTTAAGCAAGGGACAATTTGCCCCTTGCTTTTTTCGTCATAATGTGATAAAATGATTATAATTATTTGAAAGGAGGAGTAACTGTGAAAGTAAATAAGCCTTTAGCCAAAAAAACTAAAAGATCTTCAGCTGCTCCTGCCGTTCAAACCAAAGCTCAGCCCCGTGAGCTTACAAGAGCAGAGAAGACCGCAGCTGCAAGAGAAGCGGCGGCAAAGCGCAATGCCGCAAAAATAGCTCCTCAAAAGAACACACAGGATGCAGCGACGTCGCGCGGTCAAAAATCTGCCAAGGCAAGAGACGATGCCGCTAAACGAAATGCGGCAAGGGTCACCCCTCCTTCTCGGAAAGCTCCCGTAAATAAAAGTATCGGCAACAAGCCCACGGCACGCCGTACATTGAGCTCCCGTTCTCAGTCAAAGCAGGAACAGATTAAGACCTCCCGTCAGGAGATAAACCGCAAGATAAACACACAGACTCCCGCATACCGCCAGGAGGCGAAGACCAAGAAAAAGGTCAGCGGCAGTGTTAAAAACATAGAGATAAAGACCCATAAAAAGAGCGCAAACCACAGCTTCCGCGTAAAGAAAAAACAGCAGAGAACAACTAAGCTGCTTCTCAGCCGACTTATACTCTTCTTTATCATATTCATCATTATGTTCTCGGTTGTAGCAGGTCTGTTTTCCATGAGTTTGAGGTCCGGCAAGGGTACCCAAGGAAAGGAATATACACTCCAGTTGGGTGCTGATCTCCCCGAGGACAAAACAGAGGTCGCTGAGAAGGACAAGCCTGTCTATATGGAGATACCCAAGTCCTGCGCTACAAGATACGGAAATCTCTATATTCCCGTTTCAGCTCTTTCAGACCTGTGTGAGCTTACCGTAACGGGAACGCTTTCGGACCTGCGTTATCTGCCTCGCGAAAGTGAGGGACATTCTATGAGATTTATCGTTGACTCTGATATAGCATATGTCAACGGTGCAAAGATTCGTATGATATCTCCCTCGTTTATACACGAAGGCAAGCTTTACATACCTCTTGACTTTATGCAGAAGTATTCTAATGGTCTTTCGATAGAAACCGACGAGGGTAACCGAAAGATAACCGTATCAAAGCTGCTTGAGGGCTACGATGCGGCAACAGACAGTGATATTTATTCTGTGTTGTCCTTTAATCTGTCGGCAACCTTACCCCTTACACCAATAGAAGAACCTGTACAATAATTAGAAAAGCCTTTCGACAAAAATCGAAAGGCTTTTCAGACTGTCGAAAAAGTCGGTCGGACATGTGAAAAGAGGTATATTTATAAAAATATTTCTCCAATTAACATGCAATAGCAGTTTGCAAATCATTTCATCCAATAGTGTTGATAAGCATTCAAAGGCGGCATAAACATTGAGTTTATGCCGCCTTTTCACACTTTTCCGCGAAAAGGGTCACTACTGTACTTAGTACACCTACGGACCCTTTCCACGAAAACCGCCACTTCCTTTTTCGAAGCCTGCCAGCGTGTCGATAGGTTTATCGACACGCTGAAAAGCCTTTCGACAAAAACCGAAAGGCTTTTGTGTTGATCTACAATTCTTTTCTTCCTTCTATCGCACGAAGCAGTGTGACCTCATCCGCATGGTCAAGCTCGCCGCCTACGGGCATACCGTATGCCAAACGGCTCACCTTTATTTCAAGGGGCTTTAAGAGCTTAGAGATATACATAGCCGTAGTCTCACCCTCAACGGTAGGGTTGGTGGCGATTATGACTTCCTTTACCTCGCCGTCGGAGATGCGGTGGATAAGCTCACGGATATTGAGATCATCGGGGGTAACTCCGTTCATGGGAGAGATGGTCCCGCCGATAACGTGATAGAGACCGTGGTATTCCTTTACCTTTTCTATAGAAATTATGTCTCTTGCGTCCTCAACGACGCAGATAACGCTCCTGTCCCTTTCCTCGTCGGTGCATACGGGACACTCCTCCTGCTCGCTGAAGTTAAAGCAGTGCTTACAGCGTTTTATAGTTTCCTTGGCGTCTATGATAGCGTTGGCAAAAAGCTCCGCTTCTTCCTTTGAGTAATCAAGGACGGCATACGCCATTCGTTCAGCAGACTTTCTGCCCACCGAAGGGAGCTTACGGAACTGCTCTATAAGGATCTCTAAAGTGGGTAACATCAGAATAAGCCGGGCATATTGAGAGAGCCTGTAATAGCTGACATCTCGTTCTCCGCATCGTTGTCAACTCGCTTGATCGCCTCGTTAAATGCAGCGATAAGAATATCCGTCATTGTCTCGATATCATCGGGATCTACGATCTCGGGGTCGATATCAAGGGTCTTTATTTCCTTTTCTCCGTTGATAACAAGTGTTACGGCACCGCCGCCTGCCTTTATCTCATATTCGCGGGAGGCGAGCTCTTCCTTCTTAGCCTCCATATCCTCCTGCATCTTCTGTGCCTGCTTCATCAGATGCTGCATATTTGCGGGACCGTTGCCCATTCCCTTAGGTAATCTTGCCTTCATAATATCTACTCCTTAAAAATTTATTTCGTCAAAGGGTGAAGCTGACTGCTTCTTTGCCTTCTTGTCTACGGCTATCTTCAGATTCATACCGGCATAGTCGGGGTTTGTCTGAAGCATAGCTTCTGTTATATTTTTACGATTGTCGGGGGTGTCAAGCATCATTGCACCAAAATCGTCCGCAACCTTTATTATAAATTCGTTTCCTATGATACAGGACTGTGTCTGGGATAAGAATGCTGTACATGCGGGGTCCTTGTCCTCTATCTTACGAAGTATCTCAGCCCAGTCTTCGACCTCACGGGGACCGACTGCGGGAGACGTTCTCTCGGGTATTACCACCCTTTCTTCCTTTACTGGCTCAAGCTTTGCTTCAAGGGGCTTTGGCTCTTTTGCTTCGCTTACCGTTATATTACCGCTCTTGAGCTGAGCGCTGAGCATATTCACCTTGCCCTCAAGCTCGGAGATACGGGAGAGAAGTGCTTCGGTGTCTGTTGCCAGCCTGCCCTCGCTCATTCGCACGAGAGTAAGCTCCGCACATATGCGCTGATCACAGGTCTTAGACTGCATTTCACCTAAAGCCTTGTCAAGAAGTCTTGAGTGATACATTATCGTCTCAAGGGTGAGCAGCGAAGCACATTCCTTGGTCTCGGCTATTTCGTCCTCGGTAAGCTCATAGTTATTAAGAGCGTTCTTTGTAGCCTTTGCCAGCATCATATCACGGTAAAATGCGATAAGGTCCTGCCAGAATACCGAGATATTCATAGATGAAGCCACAAGGTCGGATATTACGGAAAAGAGAGTATCCCAATCCTTCGTTGCTATTGCCTTGACCGTGTTTATTATATTCTCTCTGCCGGAGATACCCGCACACTCACGTACTCGGGGAATATTGACCTCGTGGTTCTGACCTGCTGAGACTTCCAGCAGAGAAATAGCGTCACGCATACCGCCGTTTGACAGCTTGCCTATAAGGGTAGCCGCGTCGTCTGCTATGGTGATGGACTCGTTGTTTGCAATATATTTCAGTCTGTCTGCGATAACGTCCGTCCTTATACGGCGAAAGTCGAATCGCTGACAGCGGGACGTAACGGTAATAGGTATCTTGTGTACCTCCGTGGTCGCAAGGATGAATATGACCTTTTCCGGAGGCTCCTCAAGGGTTTTGAGAAGCGCGTTGAACGCCGAGGTGGAGAGCATATGGACCTCGTCGATGATATATACTCTTGTCTTGAGCATAGCAGGGGAGTACACCACCGCGTCGCGGATATCACGTATATAGTCAACGCCGGTGTTGCTTGCCGCGTCCATTTCCAGGATATCTACGGTTGCCTCGTCTGCGATAGCACGGCAGGCGTCACACTTGCCGCAGGGATCTCCGTTTTGAGGGTCAAGGCAGTTTACTGCCTTAGCCAATATCTTGGCACAGGTGGTCTTTCCCGTACCTCTGCTTCCGCAGAAAAGGTATGCGTGGGAGACCTTGTTGTTTGCAACCTCGTATTTCAGCACAGAGGTTATATGATCCTGACCGTATACGTCGTCAAAGGTCTGGGGTCTGTATTTGCGGTATAAAGCCTGATGCAAAATAATTCCTCCGTTTAGATTTAAGTATAATGAAAACG
>JAFQHD010000058.1 GCA_017398145.1 Clostridia bacterium | reverse complement strand
GGGTGCTGGTAGCAGATGTCGAAACAAAATGATACACTTAACCCTATAGAGCGTAGACAGAAAAAGAAAAAGACCCGTAAGGTCATAATGTGGATACTTCTGTCGGTCCTTATACTTATAGTTGCCTTGGCAATTGCCGCAGGTGTTGCGGTGGGTGTTATGTACAACAAGGGTAAGGTGTCTATGTCCAACGAGGAGATCAAGGTCACCGCTCCCGAGGGTGTCGAGCTTATAGACGACGGCGCCGAGGTACACTATAAGGGTAAAAAATATAACTTCAATAAGAACCTTACCTCCATACTTATAATGGGCGTTGATAAGGAAAATATCGAGGATATAGGAGCTGAAGGCTATAACGGACAGGCTGATGCACTTTTCCTTTTAGTGGCGGATACCGCCACGGGAGAGGTAGACCTTATCAGTATCTCCCGTGATTCTATGGTAAACGTGGATGTTTATACTCCCGACGGCACATATATAACCAACAGAAGGATGCAGCTCTGTCTCTCCTATGCCTACGGCAAGGATGAGGAGGCAAGTGCACTTAACGTCATGAAATCCCTGTCCGAGCTTATGTACGGTATTCCGATCAATTCATATTTCACAATGGATATAGCAGCGGTGCGAATGCTTACCGATAAGGTGGGCGGAGTTACCGTGCCCGAGTATACCTCAGACTATTCCAAGCCCACCGGCAGACAGATCACCCTTTGGGGCAAAGATGCCGAGAAATATATAAGAAAAAGGGATAGCTTACAGCTTGACTCCAATCTCGACCGTATGGAACGCCAAAAGGCGTTTATATCAGCCTTTGTTTCAAAGGTGGTAGAGCTTACCAAGCAGAATATCAAAACCCCCATTGATCTCTACAATTCTCTTAACGGATATATATATACCGATATCGGTCTTGACGAGGTCACCTATATGGCAGCTAACTTTATGGGCGGTGTTGCCGATATGGATACCTACAGTATTGCCGGCGAGGTAGTCAAGGGCGAGAAGTATGCGGAATATGAGGTGGACACGGCGGCTCTCTACGAGCTTGTGCTTGAGGTATTCTATACCGAAGTAACTTAATTCTTTATTTACAAATAAACCCATTTATTGAAATATTCTCATAATCGAGGGTTTATAAATCTTTGTTATTATTGTTCTTAACAATGTTTCAGAGAAGGTGAACCCCATGAACGAGAACAGAGTCCCCACATACGGCGCAGTAGTATCCTCTATGGATTACGACATAAAGATCAGAAGAAGACAGTGGCTTAAGAAGAATAAGACGACTCTTATCGTAGGCTCAGCCCTGATACTTCTTGCCACGTTGGCAGCTGTAATAATAACGCTGATATAACGAAAAAAGATGCGAGAGATCGCATCTTTTTTGATTATAGGAGATTACGTTGTGGCGTGTGATTTGTATTACTGCACAAACGAGCGCAGTTTGGGTGGGGCAACTTGCCCCTTTTTTGTTATATTTATGCCTTTAATTCCTTTACAGTCTTGGGGATGTCGCTTGAGCCGAATACCGCGGAGCCTGCTACGATCACGTTTGCGCCTGCATTCTTGACAACGTGGGCGTTCTTAGGGGATACACCTCCGTCAACCTCAAGCTCTATCTCTCTGCCGCTTTCTTTTATCATAGCCGCACAAGCCTTGATGTTGTCAACGGTAGCATCTATAAACGACTGACCGCCAAAGCCCGGCTCTACCGTCATAACAAGGATAAGGTCCGCACGGTCAAGGTAGGGACGAAGTATCTCGGGCTTGGTATTGGGCTTGATGGATAAGCCCACCTTTTTGCCGTTGACCTTGATACGGTCTATGGCGGCGGATACGTCAAAGGTGCTTTCAACGTGGACGGTGATAAGGTCAGCTCCCGCCTTTGCAAAATCGTCGATATAGCGGATAGGGTCCGTTATCATCAGATGAACGTCAAAGAAGAGGCTTGAATACTTGCGGATAGCCTTTACGACACAGGGACCGAGAGTGATGTTGGGAACGAATATTCCGTCCATAACGTCGATATGCAGATATTCTACTCCTGCATCCTCTACCTTTTTGATCTCGCTTTGGAGATTTGCGAAATCGCAAGCGAGAATCGAGGGTGAAATCTTGATCATTTTGTTTTCCTCCGGATTTATAAGTAATATATTTTTGTCATAATGAAAAACATCTCATAAAATATTATAGGAGCTATAAAGCTCAGGTACGGGGTATACAGCCGATGTTAAAATATACGGAAGTGTGAATTGATCTGTATATCCCATATCTTTAAAATATAACCGAGGAAAACCGCCATAGCGGTTTTCTTCTTTTAATTGAGAATTAAGAATTGAGAATTATCAGCGCAACGCAGTGCGCGCTGATACCCTCTAGTCTCCCCGTAAAGCCTAACTTTTCTTCTGTTGTGGCTTTTATGCTGACGCGGGAGATATCTATACCTATTGCATCGGCTAAATTCTTACGCATACCGTCTATATGAGGAGCCAACTTCGGCTTCTGGGCTATGACGGTGGCGTCTATATTTGAAACCTTGTATTCTCCCAACAGGGAAACACAGTGACGCAGCAGCTCTACGCTGTCAGCCCCCTTGTATT
>JAFQHD010000057.1 GCA_017398145.1 Clostridia bacterium | reverse complement strand
CCCGTTGCGGCAAAGGGCATACACTCGCTGCCTACATATAATATTTTTTTCATATCAACGTCAAATCATTTTTCCTTTCGCAATATAGAAGGGCATGGTCTCGTGTCCGTAAAGAGCTACACCGTCTCTTATAAAGACCTTCTTGTCGCTTATTACACAGTTCAGTCCCACGTTCTCCCCTGCCCAGGTATCCTGAAGCAGAATCGAGTTGCGTATAACAGCACCCTTCTTGATATGTACACCTCTGAAGAGGATGCAGTTTTCAACAGTTCCGTCTATAACGCAGCCGTCCGCGATAAGGGAGTTTGAGACCTTTGCGTTTTCACCGTACTGTGTGGGAGGTGTGTTTCTTACCTTGGTCAGAAGAGGTCTGTCCTTGTTGGCAAACAGCTCGTTACGGATACTCTCGTTCAGTAACTGCATATTGGCAGAGAAATATTTTTCCAGATCTCCTATTTCCGCACAGTAGCCGTTATAACGGTATATCTTATACACCGCCTGTCCCTTATGGAAAGGCAACGCCTGACTGTAAAAGCCCTTAAGACCGTGAGCTATGGAATTATTAAGCAGAGAAACAAGGAAGCTTCTTGTAATAACGGCTATATTCATGCTTACGTCGCACTTACCCTGTGCCGTCGCCGTATTTTCAACAAATTCCTTTATCGTTCCGTTTTCATCCGAGATCACTATAGAGCCTGTCACTTTTCTGTCAGAGTCGGTCATAGTATTTTCGCGCACCGCCACCGTAACGTCGGCACCCGTTGCCTCGTGTTGGTTTATAACGGCACGTAGGTCCATATTGCATACAACGTCGCTGTCCGAAAGCACGATAAGATCCTCGGAGCAGTGATTGATAAACTCCATAACTCCCATAAGCGCCTCAAGACGTGTGGTATAAAGCTTGTTTGCTCTGGGGCTGTCAAAGGCTGTTATAAAAGGAGGTAAGAGTATAATACCGCCGTTCCTGCGAGCAAGGTCCCAGTCCTTTCCCGTTCCGATATGGTCGATAAGAGAACGGTAGTTATCGTGGGTAACTATACCCACCTTGGTGATACCGCTGTTCACCATATTGGAAAGCGGAAAATCTATAAGTCTGTATCTTCCGCCGAAGGGCAAGGATGCCATCGTTCTTTTGGCGGTCATTTCGGGAATATTGTTGTCATGTATATTTGATAAGATCAAGCCTGCTGCTTTCATATCCTCGCCCCCTTATCTTACGTCGGGAATCATACTTCCCGCTTCTATCTTTTCGCCGTCTGCAATTACCGTCTCGGCACCTATAACGGTAACGTCGGGTGCCGTATCCCTGTCACCGCCTAAGGTAACGCCAGCGCCTACGCTGACTCCTGTATCGAGTATAGCATAGCTAACGTCAGCACCTGCACCTATACGACAATCGTTAAGTATAACGCTGTCACGCACTACAGCTCCGGGCAAAACGGTAACGTTACCGAAGAGCACGGAATTCTCTACCCTACCGTATATCTTACAGCCCTCGCTTACGATAGAGTTCTTTATCTTGGCACCCTCGCCTATAAACTGAGGAGAGCGCGCTCCGTGACGGGTAAACATCCTCCAATTTTCGTCGTCAAGGGAGAATACCGGCTTTTCGCCTAAAAGATCCATATTTGCCTCCCAAAGGCTGGACAGGGTTCCTACGTCCTTCCAGTAACCCTCAAAGCGGTATGCAAACATACGCTCCTTTGCCGCGAGCATATTGGGAATGATATTCTTACCAAAGTCATTTGCCGACTCGGGGTCACCCGCATCAGCGGTAAGATAGTCAAAGAGTGTATTTTTGTTGAATATATAGATACCCATGGATGCAAGTGTAGAATCGGGATTCTTTGGCTTCTCGGAGAACTTAAAAATGCTGTCGTCCTCGTTGACCGACATGATTCCGAATCGGCTTGCCTCCTCGATGGGTACGTCGATTACCGCAATAGTACAGTCAGCGTTATTCTTCTTATGGAATTCAAGCATCTTGGCGTAATCCATTTTATATATATGGTCGCCGGAAAGTATAAGCACGTAGTCTGCGTCATACTGCTCGATAAACTTCATATTCTGATATATGGCGTTGGCAGTACCCTTATACCAATCGGCAGAGTCCTTGCCCTGATAGGGAGGCAGTATCTTTACACCTCCGAAGGTACGGTCAAGGTCCCAGGGCAGACCGTTTCCTATGTAGTCGTTAAGCACAAGAGGCTGATACTGGGTCAGAACACCCACGGTATCAATACCCGAGTTTGTGCAGTTTGACAGCGGAAAATCGATGATACGGTACTTTCCGCCGAAGGGAACAGCAGGCTTTGCTACGTTTTGCGTAAGTGCGTATAAGCGGCTGCCCTGTCCGCCTGCCAAGAGCATAGCCACGCACTCTTTCTTTTTGAACATTCCTGATCCTCCTTATGGTTGATGATATATGTTCATTTTTTTATTTTTTCGTTTACATCTGATTATGAGAGCCCCCATAGGCGGGATATCCGCAACTATGGAATAAGGCTGTCCCTGCCAAGGGATATTATCGCTTTTCATTACGGAATTCTCAATACCCGAGCCTCCGTACTTAATACTGTCGCTTGACAGCACCTCCTCGTAGCTTCCACTATAGCCTACACCGATACGGTATCCCCGCCGTGTAACGGGAGTAAAATTAAGTATAACGGTAAGTTCCCTGCCTTTTTTGTCGAAACGTCGGTATGATATCATACTTTCGTCGGCATTATCCGCGTCTATCCAGCTAAAACCTGCCCATGAGTCATCCTGCTCCCAGAGACAGGGATTGTCCAGATAAAGATGATTGAGCCGTGCACAGAAGAGCTGGAATCTGGCGTGCTTTTCGTAATCAAGCATAAACCACTCAACGCTTTTCTTATAAGCCCACTCGCTGAACTGCGCGATCTCGTTACTCATAAAGCTGAGCTTTTTGCCGGGCAGGGTCATCATATAGGTGAAGAAAAGCCTTGCACCCGCAAATTTCGTTTCATAATCTCCCGGCATCTTGTCAAGAAATGACTTCTTGCCGTGCACCACCTCATCGTGGGAGATGGGCAAAACGTATTTCTCGTTAAAAGCATACATCATTGTAAAAGTAAGCTTGTCATGCTTGTACTTACGAAAAATCGGATCTGTCTCGGCATAGTCGAGAGTATCGTTCATCCATCCCATATTCCACTTCATAGTAAAGCCAAGACCATCACGGTCAAAGGTGGTAAGATCGGGCCAGTCGGAGGACTCCTCGGCTATGGTCATAACGTCGGGAAAATTAGTTGCCATAGCGGAATTGAGCTTACGGAAGAATGCCACCGCCTCAAGACAGCGGTTGTCGCCGTATACATTTGGCACCCATTCTCCCTCATTTTTACAGAAATCAAGATATAGCATAGACGCCACGGCATCCACGCGAAGACCGTCTATATGGTATTCTGCCGCCCAATACTGAGCACTTGATATAAGAAATGACTGTACCTCTTCCCTGCCTACGTCAAAGCGTCTGGTACCCCAGTCGGCCTGCTCCATACGGTCAGCTCCCTGATACTCGTAGAGATAGCCGCCGTCATACTCGCAAAGCCCGTGGGCATCCTTGGGGAAATGTGCGGGCACCCAGTCAAGGATAACGCCTATCCCTGCCGTATGCATTATATCCACAAACTCCATAAAGTCCTTTGGAGTGCCGAAACGTGAGGTAGGGGCAAAATATCCCGTCACCTGATAACCCCATGAGCCGTCAAAGGGATATTCGGTTATAGGCAAAAGCTCGATATGGGTATAACCCATCTGTATAACGTAAGGTGCAAGCTCTTCGGCTATTTCCTTATATGTAAGAAGAGTACCGTCCTCATGCCTTTTCCATGATTCAAGATGCACCTCGTAAATGTTTATGGGCTGAGCCGAGACCTTTTCGCGGGTGAATTTCTTTTTACGATCCTTCATCCATTTTTCGTCATTCCAAGCATAACCGCCTATATCATAACAGCGGGATGAGGTCTCGGGAGGAAGCTCGGAATAAAAGGCGTAGGGATCACACTTGTATATCTCTCTGCCTTGGTTTATAAACATATACTTATAGTTATAACCGTCACCGAAGCGATCATGTGAGATCTTACATTCCCATATTCCCGCATCGTCAACGCGGTACATAGGGTCGCTCTTTGACCAGCCGTTAAAAAGACCTGTAACATATGCCGCCTCGGCGTTGGGAGCCCAGACGCGGAAAACATATTCCCCGTCCTCAAAATGCGCACCGAAATACTTATATGCAAAATAATTGGTGCCCTCGTGAAACAGATAAGGTGCGGCATTATTTTGTGTATTTTCCATTACGCATCACTCCTTTGGCAGCTTATATCTACTATGTATATATTATACTTCACTTCTCTCTCAGTTGCAATAGAAGTTTGACATTTAATTGAAAAAAATTCAAATAAAACGACGATATATGTACAATTTCACCAACCCGTATCAAAAACGGTCAAAATAACAGCAAAGTTCTTGTAATTCTGATAAAAATAAAGTATAATGAAAATAGCAACAGCTTATTCAAACAAAACACTAAAAATATATTTTCGGCAGGTGAAAAATGAAAAATTGGTTAAGCGATGCGGTAGTATATGAGATCTATCCGCAATCATTCAACGATTCAAACGGCGATGGCATCGGAGATCTTCAGGGTATAATCGAAAAGTTAGACTATATCAAGGATCTCGGCTTTACGGCTATCTGGCTCAATCCCATCAATGCAAGCTCCTTTCGAGATGCCGGATATGACGTTACCGATTTTTACAGCGTAGCTCCCAGATACGGCACAAACGAGGACTATAAGGAGCTGTGCGACAAGGCTCATGCAAAGGGTATGAAGGTCATCTTTGATCTGGTAGCAGGTCACACCTCTATAGATCACCCTTGGTTTATCGAATCCGCCAAGGTAGAGAAAAACGAATACTCCAACCGCTACATATGGACGAACGAGTCCTTTGACGACGGTGTGGGTATTGCAAGCTTAGGCGAGAGAGATGCCAAGGTCATCAACAACTTCTTCTGGAGCCAGCCCGCACTGAATTACGGCTACGCTAACCCCAACCCCGCAAACCCCTGGGAGCTGCCCGTAGATCATCCCGACTGTGTTGCCATGAGAAAAGAGCTTATGAACATAATCGACTTCTGGATGGATCTAGGAACAGATGCCTTCAGAGTAGATATGGCGGCTCACCTTATCAAGGGCGATATCACCAAGGAAAAGACCTCCGAGCTCTGGCACGAGGTTCGCAGACACGTAGAGGAAAGAAACCCTGAGGTACTGCTTATCGCAGAATGGGCTTTCCCTGAGGAGGCTGTAAGATGCGGATTCCATCTGGACTTCCTGCTTCACAGCGGTCCTACCGCATACCGTTCCCTGTTCAGATACGAAAAGGGCAGAAATACCACCTCGGATTTCGTGGGTCACAGCTATTTTTCAAGAGAAGGCAAGGGTAACATCAACGAGTATCTTGACAGATATCTCTTCGACCTGGAAAATACCCGCGGCAAGGGCTATATCGGTATGATAACCGGTAACCACGATATGCAGCGTTTAGCGTACATGAGAGACGATGATGAGGTCAAGGCGGCTTTGACATTCCTCTTTACTATGCCCGGTGTTCCCTTCGTATACTACGGTGATGAGATAGGTATGGATTATCTTAAGGGTCTGCCCTCAAAGGAAGGCGGATATATCAGAACGGGTGCCAGAACCCCCATGCAGTGGAACAACGAAAAGAACCACGGCTTCTCTGAAAGTGATACGCCTTATCTTCCCACCGATAACCGTGAGGGTGCGCCTACGGTTGCAGATCAGATAGACGATCCCGACTCTATCCTCAATTTTGTAAAAAAGATAATCAAGCTTCACCGCGACATCCCCGCATTCCATCCCGAAGGTGAATTTGAGATCCTTCTTCCCTCTTATCCCTTTGTGTTTGAAAGAGCGGCAGAAGGTAAAAAGTATCTTGTAGCAATCAATCCTTCAGATGCCACCAGATATTTTGACGCTCCTGAGAGAGGCGAGGTGCTCTTAAACCAGAATGTTGACTTTGAGGGCAACAGACTGGTGCTGGGTGCTGCAAGCTTCATCGTATACGAGGAGAAGCAGGGATAATCCCTGCTCCCTATCAAAAGCCATCCGTGAGGATGGCTCAGATTGATGACAAAGTCATCAATCTGAATAGAGGCTGAGAAACGAAGGGATATTTTGTGAAATCCTTTTCGTCGGCGTACTATGTACGACAGAGAAGGATTTCGCAAAAAGCAAGGAATGGCAAGGGAAATTCGATGTTTCCCTTGCCATTATTCTTTCTGCTTGCTTTCTTTGTCATAATGATATGTTT
>JAFQHD010000056.1 GCA_017398145.1 Clostridia bacterium | reverse complement strand
TGTGACCGTTTGTATCATATAAGCCTACGTCTATCTCCTCGTTGATGAAAGCCTTGTACTCCTTTTCAGCCATCAACTTGTCAAAGGGCTTGGATGCATCCATCTTATACTGCTTCTGCTCACGCACACCCTTTCTGAGACGCTCAAACAGCTTCATAATCACACTATCGGGATTATAACCGCTCATCATTTCAGCAGCATTCATAGGATTAAGGGCAGCTCCGCCTATAAGCTTTGACAGCTTTGATGCATCGGGACTTTCCTTTACCTCTTCGATCATCTGCATACCGAGGCTGTAGTTTTCTACAAATTCTTCCGTGCCTATCTGCCGACGTGCTTCTGTAAGAGTATGAGTCACATCCTCAAGGGCAGTTCTGAGCTGATACATTTCCTTATACGACAGTTCCGCAATAGATCTGTCACCGAGACTGTTTGTAATGTTGTTGAGGTTCTTATAGATCCTCTCGCTGAATTCGCTCTTATAATCGGCAAGTATTTCTTCATTGTCCAGCATCTCAAGATACTTGCGCTGAAGGAACGCCATTCTCTGTCCTAACTTGGTATCAAGATTATGACCGAGATCTATCGCCTCACAAACGTCTACCAATGCCTTGTATACTTTTACAGGAGCATATTTTGTCTTAGTGCTTTCCGCAAGGGTAGTATATAGCAGCTTCATTATTCTCTTGACCTTGTTTTTCTCTTCGGTCAGAGATCTGGCATCACGGTAATCCTTGTATTTTTGACTGTTCTCGTAAGCAATGGCATTAAGTGTCCCCTGATAATTATTTTTAAGCTGTTCAATACGTACACTGTATGCTTTCTTCGACTCAGCCTGGGCCTCGTCAAATTCAGCCTTTGCCTTCGCAAAAGCAGAATTATACGCAGATTTTGTACTCACGAGTTCCGGAACAGAATGATATCCTTCAATTATCATTCTGCAGACGTCCATAACCGCATGCTCCACGTCACCCATATATTCACGGTAGAACGGATTATATGTACGGTTATTACCCAACGTATTAAGGACGTCGGCAATTTCTATCGGCTGATCTGCATCGGTGATATCCTCACGGAACAAATTCGGATACTTGTCCGATAACTCACTCCAAATATCGTCAAGAGGAATACCCTTTTCGCTGATTCTAACAGAGCTACCGACAAATGCCTTATACTCTGCCATACTTCCGAAACGGTGCTTAACGTCACCCTTCTGTTGCTCGTTGAAGCGCACACCGTTCTTCAGCTTACCTCTTATAAAATGGATCTGTTCAGCAACGTCGTTATCTACTGCCGACGCACTTCCGATTATCTCGTTGGCAATACCGGTCATAGTCTTCTTTATCTGCTCGGCAGAAGGCTTTTCAGATGCCATATAATTAAAAAGATCCTCAAGCTTCTTTGTAAGTCCAGCAGCGTCTATCTTGGCACCGGTTTCCGAAATAAGCTTTCTTGCTACCTTCTGCATACCTCTGTAATCCAGCTTCTTTTCACCGCCGTTCTGCCACTGCCTGATCTGTCCCTTGAGGCTTTCGATCATCTTAGCCTGCGCAGTATTCTTTGCAGTAAGGCTCTTGTTAATGTCCTTCAAGGTTTTTATCTGCTCCGCAGTTTCCTGTGCGAACTTCTGCTCCTGTTCGGCGGAGGTGAGGTGCTGGTGCCGAATATCCGAATCATATTTACTGAATGTGCCGATATTATCAAGCTCACCCGAAAGATCTTTCGACCAAGTTGCGGATTTTATCTGCTCCGGCTCAAACGCAACGGTCTCGGTAGGTACAATAATACCGTCAAAAGATGTCCCGTTGACCTCGTTGAACAGTTTTGCTGCTTCGACCATATCACCTATAGCTGTAGCATTGATATCCTGTATCACTGCGAAAGCATCTTTCTCGTTAGTACCCTCAAATATCCTATCAAGTATTGTATCGATATCGTATGTACCGTAATTCTCAATAGAATAATCCTCGTTTTCCGCAACACGTTCAAGATAGTCTTTTACCTGATCTCTCGTTACCTTGCTTTCTCCTTCTTTCAGAGGATTTACTATATTCAGGTATACAGAGTAAGTGTTTCCGTAAGTTCCTGCATGACTTTTACTGTCAGAGAAGTAAAAGCCTCTGCCATAGTGACCCATAGATCTTGCTTTCTTTTTATCGAATGCAGTAAACTGTGCGGGACTGCCGTGGTAGAACACCTTAGGCTGTCCCTTCTCTATCATAGATTCGTGAACAGGATTAGGATTGAATTCCGAATCATAGGTCTTGACAAGATCAAATAATTCTGATATACTTTTTATAGTAGCCGATTGCGACTCAGTTAAGCCTCCATTTTCGGAGAGAACACTGCTATCAATGTCGGCTATTTTTTTTATATATTTCAACGAGTAAGCTCTTGTGAATATTTCAGAACTTTTTTCACTGAAAGCTTCTTCACCATATAACTTAATAAGGTATTTTTTTCCGTTATGATTTACCACACTGTACAAACAATGCATAAATGCTGTACCCGGCAATTTCCTTTTGCTGCTTTTATCCGAAACCTGAGTGTCAAAATAAATTGCGTTTTTTACTATTTCAGGCATATTGGCTGCAAGAACTTTCATTTCAGATTTAAATTTAGCAGGCGAATGTGCAATTGATTCTCCGCCAGAAATTTTATCCCAAGAAAACTTGCGTTTCATATCTTCATTAAAGGCATTACCGCTTGCAATATTCAACGAATCGTCAATTTCCGTTTCAACAATCAAATCAGTAGAATGTGCCCGCCAATCACCAAACCAAGCACGGAAGAATGGAGACTTTACACCAAGCTCTTTGTAAAACTTATAAGCCCATTTCTGTGCTTTTTCTATATCCTCAGCGGTAAAATCATTGATACTTACACGTTCACCGTTATGCGAAGCAATGATCGTTCTCAACAATTTAACATCATTCATAGTGATAGACTTGTCGTAACCAGCTAACTTATCTTCATCTTCGGTAAGCTGCTGGGACTTAGCACTATTATCACTCACCCCCTCGCGTTCACCACGAACATACGAATCATAGTTATCCCTCACCTCGTTCATACCGTTGACAAAGAGATCAAGAAGCTTGTCCATCATTTCGATATCATTTGCAATATCAGCAATACTCTTACCCTCTGCCGTGATCATTTCGGTCGTATCGGTACGCTTAGTTTTGGTGTCGGAATTGACCTTACGGAACAGAGTTTTCAGCTTTTCAAAGAAAGCCTTAAGCTTGGCTATGATACTTTTTGCCTCAGTCTTGGTATAACCGTCCTCTGCCATACTCTTGACAAAGGTCTTATCAAACTCCTTTGCCCTCTGTATTGCTTCAAGAGCATTATTCGTAACCTCGTCAAGAGCCTCCTCGGGCGAAATAACCTCACCTTTTTCAGCATAAGACTTTTGTCTTGCTTCGATCAGTTTATCAAGAGCCTTGTCGGTATGCTTCTCATACCACGAAACAACGGCATCCTGTATCTCGTTATAGGTATCGAGAGCCCAAGCCTTCATTATATGTCCCGACTCGTGCAGGAGAGTAGAAATTCTGTTACCGGATGCAAGGGAAGATACGATGCGTCTTGTGACGGTATTTGTGTAACCTAAAGATCCATCACCTGTCATACTTACAACGTCGATATCCACCTTAAATTCCGTTGCTATGGTGTTATATATAGCACGCTCTCTGTCGGTAAGAGAGCCGGTACTGCTTTCAGTAACCTCGCCCGTTATACCTTTAGGTGTAGCGGTTTTTTTATTCTCAGCATTAGTCTTCTGTTGTGTCTGTCTCTTGATAAGGGTTTCGTTTTCTCCCGCATCGTAGATCACACGTGCGGTATGTATATTCATTCCGCCTATCTTGCCGTAGAGTTTATAGGCCTGTTCAAAATTCTTACCGGCACCTATAACGCTTCCCTCTCCGTATAAGCCCTCAAATGCCATATTATAATTTTTCACGGAGGTGCGCTCGGGATCATATGCACCGATATACAGATCTGCAACAGGAGCCTCATAACTTAAAGCATTTTTAAAAAGCTGAGAAACTGCTGTATCGCCGAAAGAAACGTCATTCACGCCAACCGCTCCTGCAGAGGTATTAAGTTTACCTGTTTTAGAGTCTACACCGTATACCTTAATGGATCTTCCCTCTGCCGTCGTTGCCGTGTATGCAACTGTTTTACCCGAACGCTCAAATGACTCATACGAAGGGACTGCATTCGACTGCAAATCATGGGTAGCGTTACCCTCTGCGATTTCTACCGCAGGAGTAGCCGTGACTTTCGGCACATATATCTCTCCCGTTATTCTTTCATATTCTTCACCGTAAGCCCTCTCGACGTAACTGTTACCGTCACCGAACTTACTCTTGATACTCTCAAGCTCCTCTACGGTGGACGCCTTACTAAACTCATTCTTCAGAGCTGTATTTACTGTACGAGCAAGAATACCAACGTTGAGCTCACTGCCACGGCGATTCATATCTTTGAGAGCCTTTGCTACATCGGAGTTATCCTTCAGTACCTCTGCTGTCTTGACAAGACCTTCAAGATTTCCGGTATCGGCCTTTACACCCGACCCAACGATTTTTGATACAGACCCGTTCGCTCTTGCTTTACTGTAGTTAGCAACAGTACCGACGGTATTTGCTGTACCGCCCGAACTAAGACCGCCGAAAACACCTCCGAAGAAATCATCCCTTAACTCCTTAAGCCATTCCTCGGCGGCTATCTGCTTAGCCTCTTCACGGCTGTAGCCTTCTCTTACCAACTTTTCAACCGTAGTGTTATACCGGCTGTGATCACCGTTGATAACACCGTCAGCTATCGTGTTCACTATATTTGTTCCGGCTTCCTCAAGACCCTCTATAAGAGACTGCTTTCCCGTCTGCTTTACCGCACTCCAAATGAGCTTTTTAACAGATGAAGTATCAAGACCCTTCGCCGCGGCAAAAAGATTGTCCAGAGGCAGCTTTTCAAAAGCCGCTTCGGCAACACCTGAAACAATAGCCATACCAAGAGCCTGCCCGTTGGTGCTGCCGTTCTTAATTGCTTCGTTAAAGGAGGATGCCGCCGCCTGCGAACCTAAGATGCCGAGCGAAATAGCAGGACCTGCAGCAGGTCCGAATAAAGCTGTGCAGGCCACACCCGTTGCAGCCGACTGCAAGGATGAAGTTACACCCGAATATGCTGTTGAAGCAAGCCATCCTAAAACATCATTATCAATAGATTCGTCTATCTTTTCTGCTACCGCACCTGTACTTGTATTTACTGTATTTACAATATCATCGTCATACACGTTGGTAAGACCGTAGGGCTTTTCACCTATATTGCCTATCAGATCAAATACCTGAGCGGGTGCTGCTACGATATTTCTTGCTGTAGCTAAGACGGGATGTTTCTTTGCATACGCCTCCTTTTCTTTCATTTTCTCGGCATAAGATTCTCTTGACCGCATATAATCAAGATAATACTGCATATCATCCCAATTATAACCGAGCTTAGTAAGCTCGTCCCCATACTTTCCACCATATGAAAGATTAAATACCTGCTGACGTACATCACCAAATCCTTTAGTAAGATCTATACCGTACTTTTCGGCAGTTGCTATAAGCTGTGCTCCTTCAGGATGCTGTCTTAATGCCTCGTATACGTTTGCATCGGGAACCGCACCGGGAACGTTGACAGCGTTATATAATGCGGTAATACCCTCCTCATCATCCGGCATCTGTGTCAGGGTGGTGTACATTTCAGCTGCTTTAGGATCTGCAAGAACCTTATCGATATCCGCCTCGGCCCTGCGTATACCAACAAGGTTATCTATTGTAACGGCGCCCAGACTTTCATCAAAATATAAAACGTCGCTGTTCTTCTCTTCATCTCTAAGTTTCCGTCTCTCATTCTGTATCTCGGTAAGGGACATACCCTCTACCTTGTGACCTCTTCCCAAAGCACGACGGTTCTCGGTAAGAAGCTTATCAAGATATGCTAAACGGTTGCTGATTTCGCTGTTATGAGCTTTATTTTCTGCCTTGAGTCCTTCCAGCTCCTCCACCGTCATACCGTCAATAACGTCTCTGTCGGTTTTGGCATAATTCTTCAACCACTCCAGTTCTTCTGTCTTTGCAGGATCTACGGGAGCATTGTTGCGCATAAGTCCGCCCTGTCCTCTTGATTCAAAGCTACCTGTCTTTATACCCGTGTCAAGCTCGGATATTGCCTTCTGCAGTTCGGAATATGTCTTACCTTGGTACTTGCTTCTGTATGTATAATCTTTTACCGCCTTATTGTATTCCTCGGCATTTTTGAACCCAGAAAATATCTTTTCGTCATTGTCAAGATCCGCTCCCACACTCTCAAGCCAATCATTCTGCTGCTTTTCATATTCTGTATCGATCTGACCGCCGTGGGAACGGGTTATTTCCGACAGTCTTTTATAACTGTCGGAATAATTATTTCTCGCCGCACGGTAACCCGCGATCTCGTCCGCGGTCATATACTCATTATTACTTCTGCGGGTCTGATACTCCTGAAGCTTTTTGAAGTTATCTTCGTTATTGCGCTGAAGAGAGTTCAGATAAACAGGATCATACGATTTTGCAGAGGTCGCCTTAAACACATTCTGTTCATAGTTTTTCTTATGATTATTAGTAGCATAAAATACATTACTCATACTTTACTCCTTGTATAAAAGATAAGCATTTTGACTACCATCCCAGATATATCTTGTTCCGTCAGAGGTCTGCCAAATATTCTGTGTACGTCCGTTTACCACATCGGTTTCCCCAGTTTTGGACAACTTTTCGCCGCCCACGTTATCCGGCTGGTATCCGTTTTTGAAAGTGCCGTTTTTCGCGTCAGGATTCACCGTACTTGTGTACGGATTAATTCCGACATCGTACTCTACCTCTCTGCCGTCATAGTAGAACCTTGTTCCTGTTCTTTTACCGTAATCGTCAGTTATCTCACCTGCATACTCGTAAAATACAGGCTCGCTCTCTGCAAGACTGTCATTATACTTTGCCAACGCCGAATAATAATCAGCCTGTGCATTCGTCTGCGCCGCAACAGCGGCTGCATCATCCTGTGCCTTCTGGTGAGCAAAGGTTCTTTCCCACTGATCGTTGGCTATAGCATCCTGCTCAACCTGATACTTATAATTACGATCGTCTATATATCCGCCGTAATCAAAGTTCTTTTCATCCGCATATACTCCGTACAGGCGGTCAGCTTCAGCGTTAAAATCGCCCACCTTGTCACGGTGCATAGCATAGTCCTGGGCTTCAGCATTTTTAAGAATACCGTAATAATCTATCATCTGCTGCCCTTCGTTCTGATATCTGCCGTAAGCCTGCTGTTCATACTGCGGCATAAGCGCCGCAAGCTCACCCATATATTTATTATAAGTCTGCTGTGCTGCTATCTGTGCATACGAATTATCGTATCCTCCCGTCAGCTCCGTTGCCGTACCGAGAGTATCCTTCATTGCCTGTTTGCCGCCTTCGGTATACTGCTTTCTTGCCGCTTGATAACCGCTGTCGGTAGCAGGATCATACTTAAACTCTCCCCTGTCCTCGTATGCCTTAAGGGCAGCGTTTGCTTTTTCGGTATTCTCCGAAGAAAACGCTCCCGGCTTATTGCCGTATATATGGCTGTAATAATCCTTTTCAGCCTTATTTACCTTATCACTCTGTGTATATGCCATTCTTACACCTCCTTGTTGATCTTCACCATCACGGCATCACTTAAGTTTTCTTCGTCTATCTCGCCCAACACCATATTTAACTTTTCTGCCATACGGTTATGGGCTTTTATGATTTCCTCCGAGCTTGCACCGGGAGGTATTTTTTCAAACGTTACTTTCATCTCTGCTCCTTTTCAATTTAATGGAGATTTGCTGTGAAAAATCATCCTAAATTTTGCATTTTGCATTCTGCATTCTGCATTTATCTCTTAGTGCTTCCTTTCTCAAACTCAAGTATAATGCCGTATATAACAGCCTTACCTATACCCTCTGCCTTTATTTTGAGGTTGTCGCAACGCTTTCCCGCCATCGGGTAGTTATACCATACGCTTCGACTACAGCCCTTCTGAGGACCTACAGAGGCAAGCTGCAACCATTCGCCGTCGCCGTCATACTGTACCGAGAACTCTATTTCGTTTTCTTCTTCGGGGAATATACGGCAGTTTATATATATTCCTTTAAGGTATTTCGTCTCAGGTTCCGAGGCAAGCAGATCCGTTGTTTCTAACATCCATTCAACAGGATCTTCTTTGCCGTTAATGTATTCGTCTTGCGTGCTTATTACGTAGCCGTTATGATTCTCATCATCAAGATCGGTATACACCGTCATATACTCCTCGTACCCGTCGAGATACCTTCCGGGATAAAGATAACGTATATCAGCTCCGCCCATATCCTCACGATGCCACGCCCCCGAACGGGTATCATAGCAATACAGTCTGCTTTCGCCGTCCTCCGTAACGGCGATATAATACTTATCACGGAAGCGGCAGGCCTTTCCCCTCTGCCAGTTCTTATAAACCTTTTCAGATACGCATACAGGAGTCGAAGAGTTATATGCGTATATTCCGTCTATACTCTGATAATACAGCACATCGTTAACTATAACCGTGCTGTCGTGGCATCCGTTTCTGATTCCTTTGATTGAGTATTCGTCATATCCGAAATTTGAAGGGTGGGTACCCGTTACACGGAACATACGGTTGTCCTTGAAGAAAAGCGGGTATCCGTAGTTTATACAACCCGTAAACGCTCCGTCACCGCCGATGGTCGCCGCCCAGCTGTCAAGGGCGTTGCCCTCGTAACGGTACCATACGTAAGGATTGCCTCTGGCACAACACATTATCTCGTTGTTACCGTTGTTTGCCCATATACGGTTCATATGAGAGCATATAAACCGCACGTTCTCGGGAGCCTTACGCTCGATGGTCATACCGTCCACAAGATATACATCGTTTTTCAGATCAACGATTTCATAGACCCCTTCATTATCTTCTTTAGGTTTACACAACTGTCGCTTTTTAACAAACATCGTCAGTGCAAAAGCTTTGCTCAAGGGTTTATGCTTTATATCAACACCCCAACCGTAATCGTCGGTATATTCTATATTGATTATTTCGTGATAACCTTCAAGCTCTTTCAGTACCGTATTATCCGATATGGCATTGTCACTTTTCGGATCAACGTAATATGCCTTAAGCCCCGATATATTGATATAGTCACCGACTTTGAAATACTTATCTGCATTCGGCAAACAAAAACGGTATATCAAATTGTCAACTATTTGATACGCTCCGTCTTTCAAAACTTGTACCCAAATTCCGTCGCCAGATGCTGCGCCGCAATATACAAGATGGTTATAATGTCCTTCTTGAGTCACATAATGAGCAAGCCACTCCTCGTGCGTTGCAAAAGCGTCATTGGTTATAGAAATGCCGTATGTTTCGGGCGGTATTCCATTTTCAAACATTATTCTCATATGACAAAAGCTACCGCCGCTGATATAATCAAGTCCCGACACTTTGTTATACTCGTTTTTTACCGTATATTTACTATGCACCTTATTATAGCTGTAGGTATCGCTGTCCTTGTCATACTCCAGCACCCACATACCGTTTATCTCGTCGCAGATAACAGTCGAGGTTCCGATATTAGCGCATACGGGATTTTTGAAAACAACAATATCCGTCGGCAGCTCTATATCCCGCGTTGCGTAAGATATACGGCTTTTATCCGTTACTTCCGTAACGATTCCTGTAATACATCCGTAGCCGTCTATATAACCCGTCTTTTCTATTCTGTACGCCTTGCAGGGATTTATCTCACATACCTGAACCGTTGTTTCGTCGCTCTCAGTCGGTAAATAACTTATACTGCCCGTAACCTCCCCTGTGTAGTATACATAATGAATACCGTTAGAAAGTATCGGCATACATAACGCCAATTCACTTTGACTTTTCACCTCGGTCCATTCCTCGCTTTTAATTGCAGGCACCAACGCCATATCGCGGTCGTTGTTATGCCACATAAGAGCTGTCTTGGGGAATATTCCCACGTCATATCTTTTTCTCGGCATTATAAGAGGATACTCTTCCGATGAAAGGTTTACTGCATCGGTAAACTCTCCTATATCGGCAGTCTCACGACGGTTTATACCTCCGAATCCGTTAAGCTCATATCTGTAATTTGATATATGATTCAATTCGGGTAAATACATCTTCTCACCTCACAATTTGATTCTCGCGCACGGCTTCGGCGGAAAACTTCTTATGATATAGTCACCGTAACTCTGATAAATATTATTGAACAACGCCGTATGCTGTGACGCACGTTCGCTCTCACGCAGGCACATATAAACGGTAGCAAGGATATAATGAACGTATATATCTCCATATTCCTCACCGCAAATAAGCTCGTCTTCTATATCATGACGCTCTGTGTACTCCATATCGGTCACACGTTTCGATACAACATTATCCCATAGCCTTTTTTCAACCTCGTTTATAAGCCGTATCGTCTGTTCTTCGGGCATCGGCGTTTCCTTTGACCATTCCGATAAAC
>JAFQHD010000055.1 GCA_017398145.1 Clostridia bacterium | reverse complement strand
GTGTACTCGTTTATCTGCACATAGCTCATAACTGTGAACATAAGCAGAAGAGTACAGATGGTTACCATAACAACAGCAGCGACAGGAAAGGGCTTCTTCGTTTTGACCTTTACGGTCTCTACGTCGTCCTGTCTTACGAGAAGCATAGGACGCAGATTCTTTCTTATCATGCTGAGTGTTGACACCTTACGCTCCGCAGGAAGGGAGGCGGAGCGGTGGCCCGACGCAGGTCTTCTTGCCTGTGTCGGCTTAGCAGTTGATCTGTTATATGTAGGCGCGCCGCCATGAGCACGCTTGGTATTATTCTGTTTGCTCTTGGGGGTGGGCGCCTGGTAGGTCATTTCTTAAAGTTCCTTTACTTAGATTTTCTCAAATATTCTGAGCTTCGCACTCTTGGATCTTGAGTTCTCCTCTAATTCCTTTTCGCTTGGAAGTATGGGCTTGCGGGTCACCACCCTGCCCTTGGGCTTGTTACCGCACACGCACACCGGAAAATCGGGAGGGCATGTGCATCCGCTTGAAAGCTTGTTGAATGCCTGCTTCACTATGCGGTCCTCAAGAGAATGGAAAGTGATTATACATATCCTGCCGCCGGAATTCAGCATCTCTACGGCGGTTTCTATGGTGGGTGCTATAATATCGAGCTCACGGTTCGTCTCGATGCGTATAGCCTGAAAGCTGCGCTTCTCGGGGTGCGCATCACCCGACTTCGGAACAGAGCGCTTTATTATCTCCGCAAGCTCTGCGGTAGTGGATACGGGTCGTGAGCTTACGATGTTACGGGCTATCTTACGGGCGAACTTTTCCTCGCCCCAATCGCGAAGAACACGGGTAAGCTCCTCCTCGTCGTAGTCGTTGACTACGTTGTATGCACTGAAGTTTGCCTCACGGTTCATTCTCATATCAAGAGGCGCATCCTGCATATATGAAAAGCCTCGCTCTGCGGTATCAAGCTGATAGGAGGAAACTCCAAGGTCTAAAAGCAGACCGTCTATACCGCCGCAATCTATATTTCCGATGTTCTCGAAATTATCGCGAACAAAGGTCACCTTATCTAAATGCTCGCTCAGCTTTTCGGTCGCCGCAGCAATTGCATCGCCGTCCTGATCTACACAGTAAAGCTTGCCGCTTGTCAGCCTTTTTGCTATCTCCAGGCTGTGACCGCCGCCACCTGCGGTGCCGTCGATATACGTTCCGTCGGGCTTGACGCAAAGCCCCTCGATCGCCTCGGAAAGCAGTACCGAATAATGCTTGAATTCTGCCATATCAGAGTCCCAAAGCGGCGATCTGCTCAAGCAGCTCGGGTGAGTTTTCCTTCTCTATCTCTATGGCGCGGTTCGTATCGCTCCAGATCTCGGCGTGATCGTCAACGCCGATGACCACGATATCCTTTTCAAGCTCTGCATACGTGCAAAGCTCGGCGGGAATAAGAATTCTTCCCTTCTCGTCGGGAGTAAGCTCCTCCATCGCGGAGAAGACCTTACGGCGGATAGGCTCGCCTGTCACCTTGGGAAGTGCCTTGAGGGCTGCCTCAAACTCCTCCCAGACCTCTTCGGGATAAAGGGCGATACACTTGGCGGAAAGGCTCTTGGCAGCGATAAACTTCTCGCCGATGTTAGCTCTTATCTTGGCGGGCAGGAACATTCTGTTCTTCTTGTCGATGGTATGCTTATATGTACCGCACAGTCTTGCCATATGTATCTCCTCCTTTCCGAATTCTGTTTTTTCTAAATTTATATAGTAAGGATCGTATTTATAGTAAGGGGGCTGTCAAAGCCTCATTTATATAGCAGGAAATCTATCAAATCTTCATTTATATAGTAAGAAATCCGTCAGATCTTCCTGTTATATGTTGAAAACCGTCCAAAACCGTCTGTCGTCATCTGTCAAAGCGAGGCTCAAAAAGCGGCATTTTCTCAAAAATTACCCATTTTTGACCACAAATATACACTTTTGCCCACTATTTGTATCAATTATAATGCAATTCATTATATTTTGCAATACCCTTGGAAAAAAATTATAAACAATTACAGGATGCAAATAAAAATTTTCTTGCATTTTGAACATTTGTTCTGATTTTGTTCGGAAAAATCCGAACACTTAGAACATAAAAGACAAAAACCTCCGAATGTCGGGACTTTGCCGAGCATCGAAGGTCATATATGTATTGTAATGGTCAGCCTCTCTGAAATCAAGGAAATCGGTTCTTTATTTACATATGTAATATATGGGCAAAGACTTTGGAAATATTCGAAGCCATTAGGAAACAGGAGTCCTTTCCTCCTATAGACCTGCCACACAGATAGTTCGCAAAGTGAACGATCTCCTTTGTTGAGCTGTTCGTTTTGCCGAACATGGCAGATTATAAATCGGTCATCTAATAAAAGAACGGAAGACAGGGTCAGTCCCTGTCCTGCTAAGACATTGTAAGACACTGGATAAGACAGGGGCAGTCCTGTCTTAGGTCCCCTGTCTTGTAGACCGGATATACATACAGATGGTTTCCAAAGTGAACGATCTTTGTTGTTAGACGTTCGTTTTGCCGAACACGGTAGATTGATGATTTTGTCATCAATTTTTTAAGTAGCTCATAGTAAAAATAGTTCCAAAGTGAACGATCTATTTTGTTGGGATGTTCATTTTGCTGAACACGACAGATTGATGATTTTGTCATCAATTTTCATTTGCGAGCAACGTACGATGAGTCACAAGACAGAGCCCCCCTGTCTTGTATAGAGATGTTCGTTTTACCGAACATGGCAGATTGATGATTTTGTCATCAATTTTTCAAGTAGCCTATAGTAAAAATAGTTTCCAAAGTGAACGATCTGTCGCAGAGTATCGCACATACAGATGGTTTCCAAAGCGAACGATCTTTGTTGTTGAGACGTTCATTTTGCCGAACACCGTAGATTGATGATTTTGTCATCAAATTTCATTTACAGGCAACGTACGATGAGTCACAAGACAGAGCCCCCCTGTCTTGTATAGAGATGTTCGTTTTACCGAACATGGCAGATTGAT
>JAFQHD010000054.1 GCA_017398145.1 Clostridia bacterium | reverse complement strand
TCCCCATCTCTTCTGCTTATGGAGTCTTCTGTCATCAATGGGATCTGCGATAGCCACAAGCTCAAACTGCTCGGGCAGACCTCTCATTATATCGGTATAGGTCTTACCTCTGTTACCTATGCCTATAAGAATTACCTTTAACTTTTTCATAGTCAATCCTCACTAAAACAATATATACTATATGATACTATTTATTTCAACCGATGTCAAGTACGCCAGAGGTTTTTTACCGTTCTTTCAAGCTCATTTTCACGCATATGCTGTACGTTTTCAAGAAGTCTTATACCCATACTCCTTGCCCTGTCGCGGAAAAACTCGGCAGAGTCCCCGCCGTTACGTTCAAGGGAGGTAACAACAAGCACCTTCTTGGCATAATCACCGCCGAAACGCTGAGCTACCGTATTAAGCTTATAAAGCTCGTTTACGTCTACCTGTCCGTTCTTACAGGAGATAAATACGGGGACAACACCCTTGGTCATCATAACGTCTATCTCGTTCTCAACGACGATACCCTCGCCGTTTTCAAGATCCTCGCCGTCCCAGTCGATACAGACACCGTTCATAACGTCATCGTATACAGCCTTGCCCTTGCTGTCGAGAACAGACTTCGCCACGGAATAGATCTTCATCTCAAGAACCTGTCCCGCCTTTACAAGACAGCGCTTTACCTGTTCATTTTTATATCGGTAAGAGATATAACTGTCGGTCTGCTTATAATCAAGGATAAGTCCTGCCTTTATAAGGCTGTTCATTATCCTTATATCAACAGGTCTTTCGAGACTTGATTTTTGTATCATAGTATAAAGGATATCCTTTGAGGGCATACGGTTCTTTTCCAGCACCTGAAGATCCTTTATCTCACGGTTCCAAAGTGCATTGTCCCGACGGCAGATATCCCACATTTTGTCTATATCATTTTTGAAGTCATCCGTATAGTCCCAGATATGAGTTCCCTCGCGGATAACGTCGTCAAATATCACGTTGCCGTCGTATATCCTTATGTGCTCGGGGACGCTGAGTCCCGTAATATGCTTTTCTTCATCCGTGCCGAGACAGAGAGTATTGTTCTGTACGTTGACCCTCTGGAGCTTTATCTTACGGTCAAAGTATCGCTCATAGATCATGCCCACCGCCATAAGGTAAACGTCCTCGCCGCCGTCAAGGTCAAAGATTATCTCCTCGTTTTTCTCAACTATCTCTGACAGCAGATCTATAACAGAATCAAGATCGTTTTTTATAACACAGCGGTATGAAAAATCAATATCCTTTCCTCTCTGTAAAAAGAGCTCGCGGTAGATATCAATGTATTTTTTCATAAGCTTTTTGTTATCGCCTATAAATATCACCCTGTCGGGGTCATCCGCAAGACAGGAACATATATTGCGTACCGAGGTCTTATCAAAAAATTCTACATATGTCATAGTTATGCAATATCCTTACGGTTATATTTTATAAATCCGAGCACAAGGCATACCGCCATAGCGACAGCGCCTACTATCATATATTTCCACTCGAAAGCGCAGTTGTTTACAATATAGCTACCTTCGGCATATGAAAAGGGAGTTAGATATTTCAAGGGCTCAAGCGCCTCTGTAAGGTTGGCAATGATATTGATAAAATAAGTCATTATTCCAAGCCCCAAGCCTATACCCACACCTCCCCTGCGCATAAAAGCGGAAAGCCCAAAGGTAATACATCCTATCTCTATCTGCAAAAGAAAATACGCAAGGAAGAGAAGCAGCATGGTCTTGGTATCCGCATCCTCGCCGACTGCGGCAACAGAAATGAAGGTCACACAGGCTACTGCTATATTAAGAATAAATATCTGTACAAGAACCGATAGAAGCTTATATAAGGTTATGCTTACTCTGCTTACGGGATGGGTAAGGAGAAATTCCGCCGTTCTATCCTTTTCTTCCTTTGAAAGGGCGGATATGCCGAGCAGAGCTGCAAATATAACTCCGCCAAGACCTAACAGCTCTCCGCATTCCAGACCGAAATATCCCATAAACTCACCAAAGTTAAGCTCATCCATACCGAATGCCGCGGTGAGATTGCCCATATCCGCAAACATATCCGTCATCTCGTTCATCTGACCCTTCATCTCGGGATAGATGAACACACATACCGCCAGCATAAAGGAGATGACCGAGGTCCAGATAATAAGTGAAGTACGATTTCTTCTCAACTCGTGAAAAAACAGGACCATATCAGTTTTCCTCCTTTACGTAATAATGCATAAATACCTCTTCAAGGTCGGGGTCGGTAATATTTATATCCTCAAAGGAAATATTGCAAAGCTCCTGTATAAGCAGCTTGATATCTCCGCTGTAGAGGAAGTTTATACTGTCGTTTTCCCGTTTTATATCCTTTGCACCCTTGATATCGGGAAGCTCTTGGGTACATCGCAGACAAACACGCTTAACACCTGTATGTCCCAGCTTCTCTACCCTGTCGGACACAAGTATTCCTCCATCGCGGATAACAGCGGCACTCTTACAGTATCTTGCCACCTCCGAAAGTACGTGGGAGGACAAAAATACGGTAGCCCCCTTTTCGTTACGCTCGCGAAGTATAGAGTAAAACTCTCTCTGCATAAGAGGATCCAGTCCGCTTGTAGGCTCGTCAAGTATATAAAGCTCGGGAGAGTGCTGAAGCGCACAAACGATAGACACCTTTTTTCTGTTACCGAAGGAAAGCTCGTTTACACGTCTGCTCATATCAAGCTCAAGCCTGTCGCAGAGCTTTTTTGCCTCAACGCTGCAGTCGATTCCTCTCATTTTCGCAGAAAAGGCAATCAAATCCTTTACCTTCATTCCACCGTAAAAGGAGGCCTCTGAGGGCATATAACCAACCAAACTCAATATTTCCGTTTTGTCCTTTACTATATCCTTACCAAGCACCGTAGCAGATCCCGAGGTAGGAGAGATAAGTCCCAGAAGGGTACGGATAGTGGTAGATTTACCTGCTCCGTTGGGTCCTATAAAGCCGAAAAAGTCACCTTTATCCACAGACAGACTGACGTCAACTATTCCACGCTTGCTACCGTAATATTTTGTAAGATGCTCTGTGTTTATCGCTTTCATAACATCCTCCAATCATTTAACATTTTGGTTAAATGTATTATAACACAAAGCTGTTGCAAATGCAACAGCTTTTGTGAAATTAGTTAAACTTAAATGAGTAGAGCTTTGTGCCTTCCTTCATCTCGAAGGAGATAACAGCGGTGCCGTTTGCCGGCATACCCTCAAGAGCTATAGCTTTGTCTATCTCGTTACCCGAGATCCACTGGCTTGTAAATATGTTGCCGAGTGTGTCTCTGACACTTATCTTGATCTCGCCGTTGAAGTTAACCAGGAGCTCATCACCCTCATAATTCATAGCCTTTGTGGTAAGGCTTGTACCCATAGCCGACATAAAGCCGTCTATACGCAAACTGTAGCGATAGAGTGTGGACAAGCCGCGATCGGAGGCCTTGTCCTTCATATAGAAGGACATCTCATAAGGTGAAGTTTCGATATAACCGATACAGGGATAACCGCTGCGCTGATATCTGTAGGACTTGGAGTTTGCGGGAGTAAGATAAGGCTCTTCTGTTCTTGTCCAGTTAAGGGTATCGCGGCTACTCATAAAGAATACCTGAGTGTAGTAGTTGCCGTTGCTCTCGAAGAATCGGGTAGGCATACCAACGTAGGTCTTGGGTGCGCGGTAGTACTGAAGAGCCGCGTTGGTATAAAGCTGGTAGTCGTCTGTGGTGTTATACTGAAGGGGAACAGGTGTAGTCCAGTTTACACAGTCGTTACTGTAAGCAACACGGATATCACGGCGCATAAGATCAGGGTTTTCGGCAACGAAGTTGGGATCGGTAAGGTTATAGTTACCGTCGTCGGTGTGGAAGCCGCGGACAAAGGCTACATACTGACCTCTGTTCTGATCCCAATGAACGGTGTTGAGGGTATCAAAGTAACAACCGCCTGTAGATGCAGGGTTACCCATCATCTTGACCTCATTGGGCCAGAAGGGGAAGTTATTGCCATCGCCAAGCAGAGAGTATTCGAGGAAGAGTCCGTCGCCCCACTGACCGTAGATACCCTTGATGCGCTGATGGTCGGGACATGCGGGATTGTTATCGTAGAAAACAAAGAGGTTGTCGGGACGGTTGTCGTCACTGGTTACGATATTGGAGGAAGTCCCGTCATACATATTGGTATAAAGCTGGGGTCTGGTCCAGGTAAGACCGTCTCTACTCTCGATATAGCAGATACGGCGGATATCGTCGGTCGCCTTATAGTACATACGGTATGTACCGTCGGGCATACGGGTAATGTTATGATATACGGTATCACCCTTTTCGTACTGTTTGTCAAAGCTGAATACCGCCTCCTTCTTTTCGGGAGTTTCGATATTGATTACAGCATCACTCATATCAGCATTGATAAGATAATCGTCAAGGAAGAGCTGACGGTCAGAGCCTACGGTAACAACACCGCTCTCATCTATCTTGAACATCTCGATGTAAAGCATAAGTATTCTTGCCACCTGAGCACGGGTGGACTCGCCCTTGGGAGCAAGGGTAGTCTCGGTAACACCTGTAACAAGACCTGCTCTGACAGCACATCTCATGGATTCCTCCGCCCAGCTTGACACCTTGTCTGCGTCCTCAAAACCCGCAAGTGCATCGGCATCATCTCCTAAAAGAAGTCCCTTGAGCTTGGAATAATTACAGAGCATGGTAACAAGCTGCTCACGGGTCATATAGGTGTTGGGATTAAAGCGAGTAGCACTTACACCCGAGGTAATGCCCTGCTCTACAGCCCACTGCACCGCGGGAGCATACCAATGAGTCTGAGCAACGTCACGGAAATCTGTCACTCCGTTGTAAGCCTCAAGGTCAACGCCCTCAATGTTTGCAAGAGTCCGAACGAACATAGCTCTGGTCATAGCGGTATTGGGTTCAAAGGTAGTTTCGGTCATACCCTTGAAGATACCGTTGGTATAAGCATAGCTTACCTCGTCATAGAACCAATGGCTTTCCTTTACGTCGGTAAAGGGCATGCCTGCTTCGCCGTCTGCAAGGACAGATACCGAGCAGGAGAGCAAAGCAGCCACAAGAAGCATTAATGCAACGATCTTTTTCATTTTATTTCTCCTTAATTAAATTTAAATGAATACAGCTTGGTGCCTTCCTTCATTTCAAAGGAAAGAACGCACTCCCCTTCGGGAAGCTCACCGTCAAACTCTACGGTACGGGCTATCTCGTCACCCGTAAGCCATTGGCTTACGACGGATACGCCGTCCTTACCCGTCATAGTTACCCTGACCTCACCCGTAAAGTTAAGCTCAAGACTATCGCCCTTATAGGTAAAGGGCTTGGTGGTAAGGGTAGAGCCCATAGCCGAGGTGAAGCCGTCGGCACGCAGAGTATAGCGGTAAAGGGTGGGTACACCGCCGCCGTGAGATTTTTCCTTCATATAGAAGGACATCTCACCCTCCCCCGTCTCGATAAAGCCGACACAGGGATATCCGTTGCCCTGAGAATAGCTGAAGCTTTCTCCCTCCTCGGGCTTGAGATAGGGTGTCTCGGTTCTGTTCCAATTTATAAGGTCGCGGCTCGACATAAAGAATACCTGAGTACGCTTATCACCGCTTTCCTCAAAATATCTCGTAGGCATACCAACGTAGAGACCCGGCGAACGGTAATAGGGGGTTATGGCGTTGGCGTACATCTGATGATCTTCGTTGACGTTATATTTAAGCGGTTCGGGTATAGACCAGCTCTTAGCGTCGTCGCTAAATGAAACTCTGATATCTCTAAGCACCTTAGTCGGATAGTTAGTCACAAAGGTAGCGGAAAGGGCATAGTTCCCTTTTTCGTTATGAAACCCTCTTACAAAGGCAACGTACTGCTCTCTGTATTCATCCCAGTACATGGTGTTGAGGGTATCGTAATAGCAGCCCTCGGTGGTAGGTGCCTTACCCATCACCCTTTCTCCGAAGGTTCCGCTGAAGGGGAAATGCTCTCCCTTGCCGTTATAGGAATACTGTATGGCAAGGAACTCTCCCCACTGACCGTAAACTCCCTTAAGCCTTCTGCCATCACTACAGTCGGGGTTGGTGTCGTAGAACACAAAGAGATTGTCGGGACTGGCGTCGTCTGTAGTGACGATATTGGTGTTCTGCCCTCCGAAGCGGTTGGTAGTGAGCTCGGGACGGGTCCAGGTAAGTCCGTCCTTACTCTCGATATAGCAGATACGTCTTAGACCCGCATATGCCTTATAGTACATACGGTAGCTCCCGTCGGGCATTCTGACTATGTTCTGATACACACAGTCTCCTCTTTCAAAGCTCTTATCAAATCTGAATACCGCCTCCTGCTTTACGGGAGTCTCCGGATTGATATAAGCGTCACTCTTTTCGGCATCAATGAGAAAAGTGTCAAGGAAAAGCTGACGTTCTGAGCCTAACTTAAGTACACCGTTCTCTTCTACGGTGAGGGTCGGCTCTGTTTTTTCTTCTGTCGGTGCTGTCACTTCAGGCTCGATAGTATCCTTGGTCTCCATTGTCGCATCTGTTTCTTTTGCTTCCGGGATGTCCTTAGGTATCTGCGACGTACAGGACGCCAGTGTTACCGTTAAGAGAAGCAATGCAACGATACGCTTCATCATTCAAACTCCTTAAGTATTTCTTTTGCCACGGCATACCTTGTCATACGGGTATTCATGGCTGTTTTTTCTATATGTCGGTGAGCTGTGGGCTCATCCATACCTAAATTTTCGTGCAACGCCCATTTTGCGCGGTTGCAGAGCCGTAATTCTTCGTTTTTGAAGCGTAGCCTTCGGTTTTCCTCCTCGATGGCAAGTATACGGCTGTGGGATGCCATCGTTATATTTATAGCCGTGCTTATCATATCAGCCTCAAGAGGCTTTGGTACCGTCACAACTCCTGCTCTCTCCACACGGTAGCGTGTCTCCGTATAGGATGCCATATCGGTAATAAGCATCACCGCCGAGCCTCCCTTCTCCGTGATATCAAGGGCAAGCTCGTGGCATACGAGAGAGGGTACCGGTGAATCTATTATAACAAGGTCGTAGAGATTATGCAACAGTAATCTTCGTGCTTCCTCAGCATTTTTTGCATTTGCCGACGTTGAGAAGCTGTCTCTGTCAAGAAAAGAGCGCAGACTGCGTCGCATCTCCTCGGATGCCGATATGATAAGAACGCTGTATCCGTTCCTGTCTGTCATATGCTGTACTCTGTTAGAATTCTCTCCGGGATATATCGGGAAACAAATTCACTCTCCTCGGCAAGCTCCAGTGCCTCGGTTAAGCTCGCGGGCAGCTGCTCGGGAGTGTCCGTATTACCGTCAAAGGGAGAACAGAGCTTCATATCCTTCTCTATACCGTCAAGACCTGCGTGGATGATAAGGGCAAGCGCAAGATAGGGGTTGGCAAGAGAGTCGGGAGAGCGTAACTCTACGCGCTTATACTTTCCGTCAAAGGGAATAACGCGCATAAGCCGGTTTCGTCCTTCTTTAGCCCAAGCAATATATTTAGGCGCTTTGTACGTACCGATACGGTCATATGATTCCTTTGCCGGATTGAGAAAAGCACTTATCTCCCGGATACGGGCAAGTATACCTGCCATAAAGGAATCGGCAACACCCTCATCGGTGATCTCAGAGCCTATCTTGATGGGAGCAATATCTATATGATAACCGTTGCCGCATTTGTCCTTCAGGGGCTTGGGACCGAAATCCGCATAAAGACCGCTTCTGGCGGCAAGGGTACGAACCACCATGCGGAAGGTTATAACGTCGTCTGCCGAGCAGAGGGGATTGCTGTATCTGAAATCTATCTCGTTCTGTCCAGGCCCCTCCTCGTGGTGGGAGCTTAAGGGAGTAATGCCCATCTCCTCAAGAGTCAGACAGATCTCACGGCGGATATTCTCGCCGCGGTCAAGGGGAGCAACGTCCATATAGCCTGCGTTATCAAGAGGAATATCCGTAGCGTTTCCCTCCTCGTCAGCCTTGAAAAGATAAAACTCGCACTCACTGCCCACCGACAGACGTATACCCATATTCTTAGCTCTTTCTACCGCCTGCTGAAGCATATATCTGGTATCAAGCTCAAAGGGTCTGCCGTCGGCATACCTAATATTACAGAAAAAGCGAACCACCCGTCCCTGTGTGGGCCTCCAGGGGAGCAGAGTAAGGGTGTCGGGATCGGGAAACAAAAACAGATCGGGGTGACCGGCATCAGCAAAGCCGTTGATAGCCGTAGCATCAAAGCCAAAGCCTCGCTCAAAAGCTCTTTCCAGCTCTGTGGGCATAATAGAAATATTCTTCTGATTGCCGAATATATCACAGATGGCAAGTCGGATAAACTTGACGTTATTTTCCCTTATAAAATCCATTGCTTCTTCTTTAGTAAATCTCATAATAAGCTCCTGTTTAAAAGTTACTTCTATTTTATACCATAATATGAAAAAAAGCAACACAAAGGTTGCTTTTTTGCTTACTTATTCTTAATTTCCTCAAGGATCTGTGCAAGAAGCTCTTCGGTGGTGGGCTTTGCTTCCTCTTCCTCCTTAGGCTCCTCTTCCTTCTTCTTTCTTGCCTCTGCAATTTTCTTTGCCTTGTTGATAGCCTTAACGACAAGGAAGATAACGAATGCGATGATAATGAAATCGATGATGGTCACAAGGAATGAGCCGATACCGAGAACAACGGCCTCTTTAACAACTGCGCCTGTTTCGTCAAGAACCTCGGGCTTAAGCATAATATCCCACTTGGCAAGATCGATGCCGCCGATGAGAAGTCCTACAAGAGGCATGATTATCTTGTCTACCAGAGCCTTGGTAATAGCTCCGAAGGCTGTTGCGATAACGACACCTATCGCCATATCCATCACGTTACCGCGCAGCATAAATTCCTTAAATTCGGCAAAAAATCCTTTTTTATCCTTTTTCATTTTCGTCCTCCGAAATATTTATTTGTCATATTATAACATATAGACATTTATTTTGCAACTTCCTATTGAAAAATCTTTCCTTTTTGTTATAATATTTTAGAAAAGGAGTCAGATATGAAGCTTACTTATAAACATACGGTAACCGCTTGCTTTATCGGATATATAGTTCAGGCGATAATAAATAACTTTGTACCCCTTTTGTTCCTTACCTTTGAAAAGGACTATGGCATACCTCTTTCCCGGATCGGAATTCTCGTAGGTATAAACTTCGGAATACAGCTCTTAACCGACCTTGTTGCCGCACTTGCGATAGAAAAAACAGGTTGGCGCATCCCTATGGTGCTTGCCCACATTCTTTCAGTATGCGGACTTGTGCTTCTGG
>JAFQHD010000053.1 GCA_017398145.1 Clostridia bacterium | reverse complement strand
CCGTTCCTTCATATGCCGAAGGCATATATCATCGCACGACAGTGCGATATCATATCGAAGATATATCACCCGTTCCGTGAGGAACGGATATCATTGAAAAAAGTCACCTTTGTCGGTAGACAAAAGTGACTTTTTTCGTGGTGCGAGAAACGGGACTTGAACCCGTACGGTGTGAACCACACGCCCCTCAAACGTGCGCGTCTGCCAGTTCCGCCACTCTCGCATATTCGGTTGTACTCTTGCGGTACGAGCGATAGTATAACATAACAGAATACATTTGTCAAGCCTTTTTTGCAGAAAAATTCAAGTTTTTTAATAAAAGTTTTATTGACAATGTAAAACAAGTGTGATACGATATTCTGCGTTGCTTAATATTCACTTAAATATATAAAAGGAGATGGAATTCTTGAAGTCATTTTACCTTAAGCCCAAGCTGTTTTCGGTAGTTAAAAATTACTCGGGCTCTCAGCTTACAAAGGACATTATCGCAGGTGTGATAGTTGCCATCATCGCTCTGCCTTTGTCTATCGCTCTTGCTCTTGCCTCAGGCGTTGAGCCTGCCTGCGGTGTTTATACTGCCATATTTGCGGGCTTTATAGTATCGTTTTTAGGCGGCAGCCGTGTGCAGATAGCAGGTCCTACCGCCGCGTTTGCAACCATAGTTGCGGGTGTCGTTGCCACACAGGGCATGGACGGTCTTATTATTGCCACCATCCTTGCGGGTATCATGCTCGTTCTTATGGGCGTATTCAAGCTGGGCGGACTTATCAAGTACATACCCTATACCATAACCACGGGCTTTACTGCGGGTATCGCCGTGACCATCCTTGTGGGACAGATCAAGGATTTTCTCGGATTACAGTATGCAGAGGGTGTCAAGCCTATCGAGACCCTTGAAAAGATAGAGGCAAACATTCACGCTATGGGTACCTTCAGTTGGCAGGCACTTCTGGTAGGTGTTGTCTGTCTTGCGATACTTATCGTCTACCCTAAAATAGAAAAACGCGTTCCTCCCTCACTTATCGCTGTTATAGTCGGCGTTCTTATGGTCAAGTTTATTCCCGGACTTGACGAGGGCGTATTTACTATCGGTGAGCTTTACAGTATTCCCGCAGGTCTTCCCAAGTTTGCGCTTTCGGGTATGGATATAAGTCTTACAAAGATCATGGCTGTAGTTCCCGATGCCTTTACCATCGCAATCCTTGCGGCTATAGAGTCGCTGCTTTCCTGTGTAGTTGCCGACGGCATGGTAAACTCCAAGCATAACCCCAACGCCGAGCTTGTGGCTCAGGGTGCGGGTAATATCGCATCGGTGCTCTTCGGCGGTATCCCCGCAACAGGAGCTATCGCCAGAACTGCAGCAAACGCCAAGAACGGCGGCAGAACCCCTATAGCAGGTATGGTCCATGCTGTCGTACTCTTTATAGTTCTTCTTTTCCTTATGCCTGTTGCAGGTCTTATCCCCATGCCCACCATCGCAGCCATACTCTTTATGGTAGCGTATAATATGAGCGAGTGGAGAGAGTTCCTTCACACCGTCAAGACCGCACCCAAGAGTGATATTGCGGTTCTCCTCGTAACCTTCGGTCTTACCGTTATCTTTGACCTTGTGGTCGCTATTGCCGTGGGTATGGTGCTTGCGGCTGTACTCCTTATGAAGCGGGTAAGCGATGAAAGCGGAGTATCCTCCTGGAAGTATGACGTTGAGGACGATAGCGATAAGCTCTCCGTACCCGCAAACGTAAGAGTTTTTGAGATCAACGGTCCCATGTTCTTCGGTGCGGCAGATAAGCTTCTTGACGTAAATCTCAAGGACTACACCACCGTTCTTATACTTCGTATGCGCTCTATGACCGCAATAGACGCCACCGCCATGAACAGCCTTGATCACTTAGCTGACCGCTGTGACAAGCAGGGAGTTAAGATAATTCTCTCCCACGTAAACGATCAGCCCTTAAAGGCTATGAAGAAATCCGGCTTTTATAAGCGTATAGGTGCCGAGAATATCAAGCCGGATATCACCTCTGCTCTCGAGTATGCAAAAAAAATATAACGAAGATCCCCTTACACAGGGGATTTTTTATTTGTTTACATATATCTATTGTAATTTCCGCGTTTTTTTGATAAAATAATATTAATTATGTTCACTTGGCGGTATTTCAAATGCGAAGATCTGTTATTTTACTGATTTGTGTGCTTATGCTCTTCACGGCATGCGCTGAAAATGAAAACGAATATTACACCCGTGAGATATATTCCATGAACACGGTGATAAACGTAAACGTAGCTCCCGATGTGAAAAACATAGAGGGTATCTGCAACGAGGCAGTCTATTATATCTATGAGCTTGAGGCAAAGCTTTCGGCAAATGTAAAGGACAGCGCGGTAAGTAAGTTCAATTCCACCTCCGAGCCCTTCAAGGCAGAGGAAGAGTTTCTTAACGTTATGCACTATGCCATAGATATAGCCAACGCCACAGAGGGCGCGTATGACCCCACCGTGCTTCCTCTTACAAGGCTCTGGAACGTAACCGAGGGCGGATATCTTCCTACCGACAGCGAGGTGGCTATGGCACGGTCCAACGTCGATCATACAGTGCTTTCCATTGAGGCAGACGCGATAATCAAGTCAACTGCGGTCTGTGTTGATCTGGGCGGTATAGCCAAGGGCTATGCGCTGGGTAAGGTCGTGAGAACGCTTTCCGAGGACGTGCCCTACGGTATGGTCTCCTTTGGCGGAAATGTAGGCGTATGGGGCGAAAAGCCTGAGGGTGGTCCTTGGGAAATAGGCATAAAGAATCCATTCAACCCCGAGGGTATTGTGGGTAAGATAATAACCGACGGCGGATATGTTTCGGTGTCGGGAGATTATGAGAGATATTTTGAGGTTGCGGGCAAGAGATACCACCATATCTTTGATCCCAAAACAGGCTATCCCGCAGACAGCGGCTTGCACAGCGTAGCGGTCTATACCACAGATGCTGCCATCGGAGATGCTCTGTCTACCGCGCTTTTTGTAATGGGATACGACAAGGCTATTGAATTTTATGACAGCGGATTATACGATTTTGAAGCCCTTTTCATCACGGATAACGATCTGCTTATGACGAAGGGTATGGAGGAAATGTTCACGTATGAGAATTGATGCTCACGAAATAGACAGACAGTACGTCTGTATGTCACAGATAAAGAATATTATCGGCGAAGGAAAGAAGGCGTATATACTGACCTTCGGCTGTCAGCAGAACGAGGCGGACAGCGAGCGTCTCGGCGGTATGGCGCAGGAGATGGGCTACGGCATCACCCACGAAATAGAAGAAGCTGATCTTATAGTTATAAATACCTGCGCTATCCGTGAGCACGCGGAGAAGAAGGCTCTGTCCATCACGGGACAGTGTAAGCACTTGAAGACCAAGAATCCTTCTCTTGTTATCGCAATGTGCGGCTGTATGGTGACACAGGAGCACCGCGCCGAGGCGATAAAGCACAGTTACCCTTACGTTGATATAGTTTTTGATACCTCAATGGTATATCGCTTCCCCGAGATACTTCTGGCACGACTCTCGGGAGCCAAGAGACAGTTTATGCTTGATACGGGCTGTGAGGGACATATAGCCGAGGGACTTCCGGTACACCGAGAAAGCTCCTTTAAGGCTTGGGTCAGCATTATGTACGGCTGTAACAACTTCTGTACCTACTGTATCGTTCCTTATGTGCGCGGCAGAGAAAGAAGCCGTAAAAGAGAGGATATCTTAGCCGAGGTAAAGGAGCTGGCGGATGCAGGCTATAAGGAGATAACTCTCCTCGGTCAGAACGTAAACTCCTACGGTAAGGATTTAGAGGAAGAGTACGACTTTGCGGATCTTCTTACCGATATCTGTAAGATAGAGGGTGACTTTATCGTCAGATTTATGACCAGTCACCCAAAGGACGCGACCCACAAGCTTATTGATACAATGGCACGAGAGCCGAAGATCGCAAAGCACTTTCATCTTCCCTTGCAGGCAGGTAACGACAGAGTGCTTAAGAAGATGAACCGTCACTACGACAAGGCGAGATACCTAAGCCTTGTTGACTACATGAGAGAAAAGATGCCTGATATCGGGCTTACCACCGATATCATCGTGGGATTTCCCACCGAGACCGAGGAGGAGTTCGAGGATACCCTTGATGTGCTTTCCCGTGTCGGATTTGACAACATATATTCTTTTATCTACTCGGCAAGAAAGGGAACACCTGCCTACTCTATGGAGGGTCATATCCCCTATGAGATACAGTCGGCACGCTTTACCCGTATGCTGGAATTACAGAGCGAGATCTCGGTGAACCGTAACCGTGACTATGAGGGCAAGCCTACCCGAGTGCTGGTAGAGGGCAGAAGCAAGGCCGACGAATCAAAGCTTACAGGCAGAAATGAAAAGAACAGACTTGTCCACTTTGAAGGTCCCGACAGCCTTATCGGACGGTTTGCAGACGTTATGATAACAAAGGCAGAAACATATGCTCTCTTCGGAGAGTTGATGGAGGGTTAAACGATGACACCTATGATGCAGCAGTATCTTGCTGTTAAAGAGGATTATAAGGACGCTATCCTGATGTACCGTCTGGGTGACTTCTACGAGATGTTCTTTGAGGATGCAAAGACGGTCTCCCGAGAGCTGGAGCTTACCCTTACAGGCAGAGATTGCGGTGAAGAGGAGCGTGCTCCCATGTGCGGAGTGCCTTATCACGCGGCAGAAAACTACATAGGCAGACTGGTTGCCAAGGGCTACAAGGTGGTAGTCTGCGAGCAGACCGAGGACCCCGCTCAGGCAAAGGGTCTTGTACGCCGTGAGGTGACCCGTATAGTTACGCCCGGTACCGTTATCGGTCAGAATATCCCCAGTGAAACCAAGAACAATTATCTCTGTGCTATCTGTGTTCTTCACGGAGAGATAGGAGTTGCCTTTGCTGATGTTTCTACAGGCGATATGGCGGTGACTAAGTTCGAAGGTGCCGACTGTGTTACCCGACTTATAAACGAGATAGCTACCTACAGCCCCTCTGAAGCGCTGATGAATATAAAGAGATATGATATTCCCGAGCTTTCTGTTTTCCTCGATCAGAGGCTCAACGCCTTTGTTACCGATCAGGTAAATGATCGCTTTGAGATAACAAGGGTAAGGGGCACGGTGGACCGTTGCTTTAAGGACGATGTTCTTGACACCCTTCGTTCCGATGCTCTGCTTTGCGCTACCGTGGGAGCTCTTATCGACTATATCTGCGAAACACAGAAAACAGACATATCCTACATCAAGGATATCAACATATATCAGAGCGGTCAGTATCTTGAGATGGATGCCAATACCCGCCGTAACCTTGAGCTTACCGAAACTATGCGCTCAAAGGAAAAGAGAGGCAGTCTTTTGGGTGTTCTTGATAAGACTCATACCTCTCCCGGTGCAAGATTGCTGCGAAAATGGGTAGAACTTCCCCTTGTCAACACCAACCGCATCGTTATGCGACAGTCTGCCGTTGAGGAGCTTTACTCGGATATGATGCTCCGTGACGAGCTGGGCGAATTATTACGCGGTATACTTGACCTTGAAAGACTTATGTCTAAGATAGTTTACGGCTCGGCAAACGGACGCGACCTTCGTGCTATTGCCTCCACCGTTTCGGCTATCCCGAAGATCAAGGAGCTTCTCTGCGGAGCCAAGAGCGACGAGATAAATAATATATACGATCAGCTTGATGAGCTTGCCGATATATACGGACTTATCGAGCGTGCAATAGTAGACGAGCCTCCCTTTACCGTTCGTGAGGGTGGAATGATAAAAGAGGGTTACAATGCCGAGGTTGACAGACTTAATTCTATCAAGAGCAACGGCAGTAACTATATAAAAGAAATCGAACAGCGTGAGAAGGATGCAACAGGCATTCCTAAGCTCAAGATAGGCTATAACAGGGTATTCGGATACTATATCGAAATCTCAAAATCCTATGTATCACAGGCTCCCGAAACCTATATGCGTAAGCAGACCCTCACCAACTGCGAGCGATATATCACAGAAGAATTAAAGGAGCTTGAAAGCTCTATTCTCGGTGCTTCGGATAAATTGGCGGCTTTGGAGTATCAGCTTTTTACCGAGGTTTGTCAGTATATCCAGCGTACCGAAAACGTCAAGCGTATTCAGACAACGGCAACTGCCCTTGCTACCCTTGACGTATATCTGAGCCTTGCCATCGTTGCGGCACAGAATAACTATATACGTCCCGAGGTGGACTACAGCGATGTTATCAGCATCAAAGAGGGCAGACACCCTGTTGTAGAATGTTATACCCGTGACGGATATTTTGTCCCCAACGACACTCTGCTTGACACCGCTCACAACCGTATGATACTTATTACCGGTCCCAATATGGCGGGTAAATCCACCTTTATGCGACAGGTTGCCCTTATCACCCTTATGGCACAGATAGGATCCTTTGTGCCTGCCTCCGACGCCCGTATCGGTGTGTGTGACAAGATATTTACCCGTGTAGGTGCTTCGGATGATCTTGCAAGCGGTAACTCAACCTTTATGCTTGAGATGAATGAGGTTGCTTATATACTTAAGAACGCCACCAAGCGAAGCCTTATCATATATGACGAGATAGGCAGAGGTACCTCTACCTACGACGGTATGAGTATCGCAAGAGCAGTTGTAGAGTATACCGCCTCCAAAAAGATAATGGCAAAGACCCTTTTTGCTACCCACTATCACGAGCTTACCGCTCTTGAGGGTGAGGTAGAGGGTGTCCGTAACTATAACATTGCTGCAAAGAAGAAGGGGGATGACATCACCTTCCTTCGTAAGATAGTGCGGGGTGCTACCGACGAAAGCTACGGTATCGAGGTTGCAAAGCTGGCAGGCGTTCCTTCTCCCGTTATCAAGAGGGCGAAAGAGGTCCTTGTCAATATAGAGGCAGAGAATAAGCGTATCCCCGTTGCCAAAGAGGATGACGAGGGGGCTAACCTTACCTTTGAGGACTTTGCAAGGGATGAAGCGATAACCAAGCTTAAGAACACAGATCTCAATATTCTGACACCCCTTGATGCTTTGAATCTGATTGCAGACTTAAAAAAGATTTTAGGATAAAAATATGGGAATAATCAATCAGCTTGATTTCAAGGTTGCAAACCTTATCGCCGCAGGCGAGGTGGTAGACAGACCTGCCTCTGCGGTGAAGGAGCTTCTTGAAAACGCGATTGATGCAGGGGCAAAGAACGTTACCGTTGAGCTTAAGCGAGGCGGAGTTTCCTTTATCCGTATAACCGACGACGGCTGCGGTATGAAAGAGGAGGACGTGCCTGTCTGCATCAAGCGTCATGCAACAAGTAAAATTAAATATGCAACAGACCTTGACGGTATCGCCACCCTCGGCTTCAGAGGAGAGGCGCTGGCGGCTATAGCCTCTGTTTCACGCCTTCGTATTATGACCAGACCTCACGATGAGGCTATGGGCACTATACTTGAGGCAGTTGGCGGTGAGAATGTCACCGTTACCCGTGCAGGCTGTCAGGTGGGCACCACTGTTATCATAGAGGAGCTGTTTGCCAATGTCCCCGCAAGACGTAAGTTCTTAAAAAGAGATGTAAGCGAGGGTATGGCATGCTGTGCGGTAGTGGAGAAGATAGCTCTTTCCCATCCTGAGATATCCTTCCGACTTATAACCGACGGACAGATGCGTTATATGACCGACGGCAAGGGAGATCTCTATGCTACCATATATGCGGTATTGGGCAGAGAATTTGCCGCCAAGCTTATCCGTGTGGAGAGCCTTATGGAGGGTGTCTCGGTCTACGGCTTTATCGGTCAGCCCGACAATATACGTGCCAACCGCAACTTTCAGAATTTCTTTATCAACGGCAGATACGTAAAGTCCCGCACCTGTATGTCAGCCACCGAGCAGGCATACGAGTCCTTTATACCCGGTGACAAGTTCCCCTGCTGTGTACTGAATATCAGCATACACCCCGCCTTTGTGGATGTAAATGTTCATCCTACAAAGTTAGAGGTCAAGTTCTCGGATGACAAGAAGATATTTGACGCGGTATACTGTGCTGTGCGTAACGCTCTTGAAAACTCGGTCAGACGACCCCAGATGAAGATAGAGCCGTCCTCGGTAAGCTATGACGATATCAAGCTCAAAAATGCTTTTGTGCCGATATACGATCATGCCGAAACGGTACTGTCACAAAAGCCCGAGCAGAAGATGTTTTTTGAGGAGGAGGGAGAGAAAGAGCCCACACCTCCCGTAGAAACAAAAATACAGATAGTAGAATCCGACCCCGAGCCTGTTATTGAAGAAAAAGAGGAAGAAGTCCCCTTTGTTATGACAGAGCCTGAGCCCGAGGTCATAGAGATAAAGCATACCGAAACGCCTGTACACCGTAAGGTGGAGGAAAATAAGATCCCCTATTACAAGATAATAGGCGAAGCCTTTAACTCCTACGTTATGGTGGAGCTGGAGGACAAGATGCTTATGATAGACAAGCACGCAGCCCACGAGCGTATCATATTTGAAAATATGAAGCGTAATATGCAAAAGGGAGACAGCTCTCAGCAGATGCTTATGTTCCCCATGAACATACTGCTTACCCCCGAGGAATATGCGGCGGTATGTGAGCACGAAAACGAGATAAGAGCCATAGGCTACGAGTACACAGCTGACGGATATGCTTTATCGGTTGCAGGCATTCCCTCAGACCTTACCGAGGAAGCCGCCAAGGAGCTTTTAGAGGTCCTTGCAAGACAGCTTGCTCTCGGCATCGGCAGAACCGAGGTCACACGCAACTCCTTTATGGAGCGTGCTCTGTATCAGGCATCCTGCAAAGCGGCTATAAAGGCAGGCAGAATAGAGGATCAAGGTCATATCAAGTGGATATGCGACAATCTTTTAGCTCTGCCCGATATCAAGTTCTGTCCCCACGGTCGTCCCGTGGCTATAGAGCTTACCAAAAAAGAAATGGAAAGATCATTTAAGAGGACATAGATTATGGGAAAATTCACACTTTTAGCACAGGAAGGCAGGGCAAGAAGAGGTCAGTTTGAGACCCCTCACGGCACTATACAGACTCCTGTTTTCATGAATGTAGGAACAAGTGCTGCTATCAAGGGCGGTGTTTCTACCATGGATCTTCAGGAGATAGGCTGTCAGGTAGAGTTATCCAACACCTACCACCTCCACATCCGTCCCGGCGACGGTCTTATCCGCGACCTTGGCGGTATCCACAAGTTCTTTAACTGGGACAAGCCCGTACTTACCGACAGCGGCGGATTTCAGGTATATTCTCTTGCAAAATTGCGCCGTATCAAGGAGGAGGGTGTTTACTTTGCCTCCCATATGGACGGTAAGAAGATATTTATGGGTCCCGAGGAGAGCATGCAGATTCAGTCTAACCTTGCTTCCACCATTGCTATGGCGTTTGACGAATGTATCGAGAATCCCGCACCCTATAATTATGTCAGAGATTCGACACGCCGTACCACCCGCTGGCTCAAGCGCTGTAAGGACGAGATGGCAAGACTTAACTCTCTGCCCGAGACCATCAACAAAGAGCAGATGCTCTTCGGTATCAATCAGGGCGGTACCTACGAGGATCTTCGTATCGCTCATATGAAGGAGATTGCCGAGCTTGACCTTGACGGCTACGCCATCGGCGGTCTGGCTGTAGGCGAGGAGGCAGAGGAGATGTACCGTATCATCGATGCGGTTGAGCCCCATATGCCCAAGGATAAGCCCAGATACCTTATGGGTGTAGGTACTCCCTGCAACATCCTTGAGGCGGTTTACCGCGGTGTAGACTTCTTTGACTGCGTAATGCCCAGCCGTAACGCCCGTCATGGCAACCTCTTTACCTGGAAGGGTAAGATAAACGTAATGAACGAGAAGTACCTTATGGACGATACCCCCATCGACCCTGATTGTCAATGTCCCGCTTGCCGTAACTACTCTAAGGCGTATATCCGCCACCTCTTCAAGGCAAGAGAGGTGTTGGGACCCCGTCTTTGCGTGCTTCATAACCTCTACTTCTACAACGAGCTTATGCAGAAGATCAGAGACGCCCTTGACGGCGGATATTATGAGTCATTCTACAAAAAGTATATTAATATCTTAGGAGAGAAGATATAATGTTATACGGACTTCGCCCTGATTACAGCCGTGTAAACGATTACGTTATCGAAATGCTCAGCCACGTGGGTCTGACCAGCTGTACCTATGCGGCAGGCGGCAGACTCCGCTTTGCTTCAAGCTCCCCCGAGATCAAGGTTAAGATAACTCTCGGCAGCTGTGTGCCCTTAGGTCCTATGACTGTTTTGGGTGCTGCAGGCTGTGATGTATATATAGACGGTGAGTTTATCGGAGTATATGGACCCTCTGACTTCGGTGTTACCGAATATGAGTTCAGCTTTGAAAACAAGGGCACGGAGATACAGATAAATCTGCCTATAGCCGCACAGGTGCTTGACACCAAGGTAGAGTGTGACGATATTCGTCCCGCAAAGGACTATACTATAAAGAAGCCTGTAGTTTTCTACGGCTCGTCTATTACCAACGGCATTGCGGCAAGCCGTCCGGGTAACACCTATCCCGCAATCCTTTCACGCCGTCTTGACTGCGATTATCATAATTTCGGTATGGCAGGCTCTTGCAGAGGTGAGGTAAGATTTGCCGAGTATATCTGCGAAAATCACGATATGTCTATGCTCCTTATAGGCTACGACCACAACGCTCTGAACGTAGAGGAGCTGGAAGAAAGACATGAGAGATTCTTTAAGACGGTACGTAAGTATCATCCCGAGCTTCCCGTGCTTATCATGTCAAAGCCCGATCTTTTTAACGATCACGTGAATAATTCCCTTCGCCGTGACGTAATATACCGTACCTACTCCAACGCTCAGCGTGAGGGGGATAAGAACGTATATTTCCTTGACGGTGCCTGGATGTACAACAAGCCTATCCCCGATATGACCGCAGACGGACTTCATCCAACTGACGAGACCTTTGAACGTTTTGCGGACATACTTGAACCTATTATAAGGAGACTTATAAATGCGTAAACTTTTGTGTCTTATGCTTGCCCTTATCCTGCTTCTTTGCGGATGTGGTAAAGCTTCCGATGAAACGGAGGGCAAGGTAACCGATTTTTATATAAGCGGCTTTGATGATGCAAAGCCTGCAGATACCGAGGAGCAGGATGCTCCCGAGCCCACGGTTTCAAAGCTTTCTTTTGTTGCAGTAGGTGATAATATCATCTATCAGGCTGGCTTTACCGATGCCCGTAACCGTGCAAACAGTCAGTATCCCGAGTATAATTTTATGCCCATATACGAGAATATCCGTCCTGCAATAGAAGCAGCTGATATCTCATATATCAATCAGGAGACCATGATGTCGGGTGCAGAGTACGGTTATACCGATTACCCCTGCTTTAACTCTCCTCAGCATCTGGGCGACCAGCTAACCGAGATCGGCTTTGATATAGTCAATATAGCCAACAACCATATGCTTGACACCACCACACCGGGTCTGCTTGACACCATCAAATACTGGCGCACCAAGGACGTTACCCTTATCGGCGGTTATGAGAACAAGGAGGTATATAACACTCCCGTTATAGTGGAGAAGAACGGGATTTCTATGGTATTCCTGTCCTACACCTATGCCACTAACGGCTTTAAGCCTTGGGATGGCTATGACGTGGTAGTTCCTTATCTTGAAAAACAGCAGCTTATAGAGGATATACGCCGTGTAAGAGACGAAGCCGACACCCTTATAGTTTCGGTCCATTGGGGCAACGAAAATCAGTTCGAGCCTACCTCCGAGCAGAGAGAGCTTGCGCAGGTTATGTGCGACGAGGGTGTGGACGTTATCATAGGCACTCATCCCCACGTTATTCAGCCTGTAGAATGGATAAATTCGGATAACGGCAACAAGACCCTCTGTATCTATTCTCTCGGTGACCTTGTGGCTGTTATGATGAAGGCATCAAATATGCTTGGCGGTTTATGTACCTTTGATATCGTAAAGGTAAACGGAGAAATAAGCATACAGAACGTACTGTTTACTCCCGTTGTACACCATTTTGGTCCCAGCTACTATAACTCTAAGCTCTACTACCTCTCCGACTTCACTCCCGAGCTTGCCTCCACCTTCGGCAAGGTCTACGGAATAAATGCCGACAAAGAGAGCCTTACCGCAATACTTTGCGACGTAATAGACAAAGAATTTTTACCCGAGGAGTTTAAGTGATGAATATACAGGAATCGGGACAGATGTACCTTGAGACCATATTAGTGCTCTCCCGTGAAAAGGCAAATGTCCGTGCTATCGACGTTGCCAACCATACAGGTTACTCCAAGCCCAGTGTCAGTCGCGCTATGGGAATACTGAAAAACGGCGGCATGATCGACGTAGATGCCGATGGCTATATCCGCTTGACCGAGGAGGGAAAGAGGGTAGCCGAGGACGTATATGCCCGCCACGGAATACTGACCAAGGCTCTGACTCTCTTAGGGGTATCTCAGGAGACCGCAGAAGAGGACGCCTGCCGTATCGAGCATTATATTTCATCCGAAACGGTTGAATGTCTTAAAAGGTTTATAGAAAACAAATAAGGAACTGCGTAAGCAGTTCCTTATTTGTTTTAATGCAAAATGCAAAATGCAAAATTCAAATTGCAAAATTAAGGAAGATATCCGTGCGGATGCACGGATATCATTTTATCAATATCCGTGGTCTACGTGTTGCCACTGACCGCTCTTGTTTCTGACCAGTATCCACATCCAGTCGGAATAAGTAGAATCTTTATTCAATGAGCCGATAGTACACTCATCGCTTACATAGAACGACGAGATAAGCACTATGACCTCGTCGGCATTATTCCGGTCAGCCCAGTCCTGATACTCCTTTGACTTATCGTCTCCTGCATAGTATATTTCTGTGAGGGTACAGCCCTGCCAATCGGTTTTGAACTCCTTTTTTATTACGGCAATGGCGGAAGCGATATCCTCTACGGTATACATCTGTGATGTTTCTTCGGTAATTATCTCTATAACGTTACTTCCAAGCCCCAGCCATTGTTTCAACTCTTTTGTTATCGTTACACTGACCGTCGTTGCTGCAGGGACGTTTTTCATATCGTATTCATAAGAGGCTACCGTTGCGCCCTCCTTACAGGTGTAAGCGTGAGGATAGTCAACGTTGAGGACAGACTCGTGAGCAGGGGGTGAAATGAATCTGCCTTCAACCCTTTTATAAGCAATATTTTCGCTTATAGTTTCGGTTAGGGCAAAGGTGATATCTCCTGCGGGCACATATACCTTGTTATCTGTGATGACTTTGCCGTTTACCGTCAGAGTATAAACTGCGTCCTCGTATACCGTCTCGTCCTTCCAGAGCCTATATGCCGTTTTGTCACGCAGAGAGGAACGGGTATATGTGGATTCCTCTTCGTTATAGACAAGGGTATCTCCCTCTATGTCAAACACCGATTCTCCTGCACCGATGGTACGGAAGACAAGCTTAAGACCCTCTATGGTGTAGTGGCCTTGTATAAGGTTTGTAGCGACACCGTCACCATCTACGTCGGTCTGAAGTGTCATAAAGTTACCTTCACCAAGAATAACGGCTCCCCGCATGCCTAACTCTTCAATGCTTTTGGGTTTATCCCCTGCATAGTATATTGTCTGTTTCAGTTCTAATTTGTTGGGGTTAGTAGCTATATCTGTCATGCTGACAAACTCCGCATCGTCGGGAACACATACCTCGGGTTGGGCGTTACTTCCGTATTTATACTTAGGCAGAGGGGTAGAGTGCTTGGCATCGAATATAATGCTCTCCCCGTCCTTCTGTATTACGAAGGTATAGCTGTTGTCGGTGCCGTCCTCAAAGAGTATCAGCTTGTCACCCTCTATGCGGTATTTACCCATACACAGATTGCTTGAGAGCATAGAATAGCTGAACTGGAAGCTATCCTTGCCCCAGAGGGTAAGGGTAGCGTTTTTAATTACCGATTCGCCCTTATAATGATAGACTATGCTTGTAAGCTGTCGTGTAGCCTTCTCGTCAAGCTCGGCTCTCATTTCGTCCATATCTACCTTGTCTGCGGCATCAAGAACCGATTGAGGAAATTCCGACTCGTTACCTTTTTTGCGTTCACAGTATTCGGTATAGCTCCAGCTCTCGTTTACCTGTTCAAAGGTTATTCTTACGGTTGAGGTGCCGCCGCTTACCTTTTCTACCTCATTTTCATCATTAAGACTGTACTCACCGTATAGGGCTTGGATGTAGACCTTCATCTTACCGTCACTACCCTCGGTGAGGAGCTCTCTGTAGGTACATACGCCTATATCTCCCTTGAGATAAGCATTTTCGTTATGCTCAAGGATAGCAGCTTCAACGGTATCGTACTGCAGTACCGCAGGATCTGTGTAGATATGCTTGAATATCTCCTTTGCCACCTGTGGATTATCTACCTTGTAGCTGAAGGTAGGTTTGACCATGTTGTTATACCACACCTCACGGCATCCTATGTTGAAGTTAATGGTGACGTAGCTTTCATTGTCATAATATATCATTATGCAGTACTCCGAGGGTCTGTCCTCGGCTCTGCTTTGTGATATTTCCTTGTCGGATATGACAAGCTGAGATATCTTTTCCTTGATATATGCGACCTCATCCTCAACTACAACGGTAACATCGTTGGTTGGAGATATAAGTTTTATACGGCTTACGTTTTCAAATCTATCAATATCACTTAGATCAGACAGCTCCGCTTCTGCTCCGTAGCTGTTGTCACCGTTTATGGGGTCTGTCAAAAAGCATACGCTTACAACGACACAAGCTATAAGTGCAACTATTATTATCCAGAACGCAGGCTTTTTATAATTCATAACGCTTTTTATTCTTGCCTTGACACCGACCTCACCGAAGGCAAGGGGACAGGCGGCAACGCTTATCCGTCGCACACTCAGATCAAGCAGGGCCTTGGAGTATTCCTGCTTCTGGGTATGCTCCATATCACGTATGACCTTTTCGTCGCAGGCAAGCTCTATATCACGGCAGAGTAGTATATATGCCACCCACATAAGAGGATTGAACCAGTATACCGCCAAAAGAACGAATGCTATCGGCTTTATAAGATGATCGCCTCGCTTAAGGTGAGCTCTTTCGTGGGCAATAACATGGGCTATATCTCCCTCGGATATCTTGAAGGGCAGATATATCCTCGGCTTTATAACACCTAAAATAAAGGGAGAAGTGACCCTTTCACTTTGATAGATGTTTTCGTCAAGCTTTACGGCAGTACCTACCTTAGTCTTTAATAAGATATAGCTTATAATGGTATAGATAAGCATAATGCCTATACCTATCACCCAAGCCCATGCCGCAATAAAGGTCCAGATCTGCAGGGGATTTGCCGAGTCTCCGAGGTTGGGGGCAAAGCTGTCGGTGATTATGGGGTTGACTACCGAGTTCACCGCATCAAGCCCCGTGTTTACCGAAGGACTTGCCTGATAAACTATGTCGGGGTCCACCGTTGTGGTAGAGGGTATCAGACTGAATATACTCTCTATAGAGAAGGGAAGAACAAGTCTTATTCCCACTACAGCCCAGAGTAGACAGCTTATCCACTTGGGGGCTTTCTTTAATAACAATCGAAGCACCACGACCGCAAGAACTATCCAGCCTGCGGTGATGCTTATATTTAGAAATCTTAAAAAGATGTTTTCCATTACTCGCCTATCAGCTTTCTGATCTCCTCGATCTCCTTATCGCTAAGCTCTTTTCTCTTGGTAAACGCCGCAATAAATGCGGGCAGAGAGCCTTCAAACTTCTTTTCGATAAGCTCGTCAATTTCGGATATCTGCGCCTCCTCCTTTGATATAAGAGAAGTCACGATAGTCTTTTCGTTTTTAAGAACACCGCGCTCGCTCAGTCTCTTTATAACCGTGTAGGTTGTGGTCTTTGACCAGCCCAGCCTTTCGTTACACAGTTCGGACAGAGCCCTTGAAGAGATAGGCTCGTTCTCCCAGAGAATAAGACAGAATCGGTATTCGCTTTCAAAAATTTTTGGAGTGCTCATAACAAACTTCCCCTTCGTGTGATTTGAACCAACAGACAAAATGCGATTTTGCCACCGGCAGCGTGCCGGTCTAATCTGTTAGTATAATTATTCTAACACGTTAGAATGAATTTGTCAAGAGGGATTTTTGAATTAGGAGTTAGGAGGGAGGATTTAGGAGTTAAGGAAGATTTTTTTCTGCAAGACAAAAATCTACGAAATGATTATATTTATGTTTAAGATAATTGAATCTATTTGCAAACAGCTTGTTTTGTGAATATCTTTAGTTGATAAAAAATCGACAGCTACACCGACCTTAAATATATAATCTATCAGAAGAAAACCGTTGAGGTTTTCATCCTTAACTCCTAACTCCTCCCTCATAACTCCTAACTTCTGATTTCCCCTGCTAACTTATTTATTCTTTTAAGTAACAGAAATTTGTGTGTGCCATATGATAATAACAGAGCATCCCGAAAGGGCTGCCGAAATTCAGGAGGAACTAAAATGAACTGCCTTTGCAATATTTTTGAAGACGGAAACATCTGGGTATGGATCATCATACTTCTCGTACTCTCTGCACTCTGCAACAGCGGCTGCGGCTACGGTGCCGGCTACAATAACGGCTGCGGCAATAACTATTCCGGCGATCGCTGCTGCCACTGAACAAAAAGCCCTTAGGGGCTTTTTGAGATAAGAGAGAAGAGAGAAAAGATAAAAGAAAAGGAAGAAAACTGTTGCAGTAATGATATGCACCCCAAAAGTTAGACAACTTTTGGAGGTGCATATTTTTATGGGTAAAACAGGAAGAAAAAATAAAAAGTATAGTGCAGAATTTAAAATATCTGTTATAATGGATATGCGTGAGAACCACTTAGGATATAAT
>JAFQHD010000052.1 GCA_017398145.1 Clostridia bacterium | reverse complement strand
GCTCGCCCTCGTGAACCTCATTGGGTTCGCAGCGAAGCGCCTTACCGTCACGAACCACCGTTGCATGGTCGGGGTATATATCCATAAGGGAGGCAATGTCCCTTCTGCTCTTATCCACCGCCGTGTCAAGAAAAAGCTCGCCCGTCTGGTAGAGGAGCATTACTATCAGAGCCTCGGGATACTCACCGAGGATTATCGCGCCCACCGTCGCAATGCTCATAAGAAACTTCTCGTCAAGAACTCTTCCGCGAACGAGCTTCTTTACAGCCCCCCACAGAACATCGTATCCTATAACGAGATAAGGAACAAGGAAAAGCAAAAGATCTATCTCCATTCCCGCAGCCAGAATCATAAGGGAAATAAAGCCCACAGCGGATAAAACTATTCTTACCAAAATAAATTTCTGTTTGTTTGTCATTCTTCCACATGCTCCATTCCCTGATCTATTATTATTCTGACATGGTCATCCGCCAAACGGTAAAAGATAGTCTTACCTTCTCTTCTGGATGCAACAAGCTTTGCCTGCTTTAATATACGGAGCTGATGGGATATGGCAGACTGCTGCATATGCAGAAGCTCAGCTATAGCGCAGACGCAGAGCTCTTTTTCCGAAAGTGCATAGAGTATCCTCATACGGGTAGTATCCCCGAAAACACGGAAAAGCTCCGCAAGATCGTATAAGACCTCATCATCAGGCATCGCCCTCGCCACCCATTTTACTATCGTCTCATGGTTATGTCCCATATATGAACATCCTTTCATATGAACAACTATTCATATGATAGCATATATGCTCTCTTTTGTCAAGAGTATACGCAAAAAAGGGGCAAGTTGCCCCACCCAAACTGCGCTCGTTTGTGCAGTAATACAAATCACACGCCACAACGTAAATTCTCTCTACGTTAAAAAAAGGCAAGTTGCCCCGCCCAAACTGCGCTCTGAAGTTAAAATATCATCTTTTGTCTATCACACGCCACAACGTAATTTCCTATATATCAAAAGATCCGATCCTTTAGTAGGTTAAGCTTAGGGATAAGCCAACCTACAATGATATAGATTTGCATAACAAATCTATGATATACATCTAAAGATGTATGATATAGGCTTTGCCTATGATATATTTTCTTTGAAAATATTAAGGAAAAAATAATTCCGCTTCAAATCGAAGCGGAATTATTTTTATTCCATTAATATGCCCATAGGGCATATATCGTATTGCGATGGCAATATATCATATTTCTGTAAGAAATATATCATATTACCGTTAGGTAATATATCATTGGGAGTTGTGATAATCCATTATCGCAACTCCCCTTCGGATCGGATCTTTGTATGAATATCAAGCGATAGTTTGAGACATTATTTCCGTATAATAGCTCATTGTTTCCTCCAGAGCTGCATTTATCTTTGCGGTAGCCTCTTCCTCGCTGAGTCCGGTATATTCAAAGTTATCAAAAGCAATCTCAAAGCCGTCATAGGAGCCTTCGGCACTCAGCTTAACGCTGCCGTCCTCGTTTTCGTAAGTGTAGATGAAATATTCGCTGTTCAAGGGGGGATCAAACATAATTATAGCCTTTTCACGGTAGCTCGTATCAAAAATGTCAGTTCCGCCGGGGATAGGCTCGGAAACGTATATAAAGTAGATAGCATCATTTTCATCATCATACTCTGCTACGTAGCCCTTGTTTCCCTCATCCTTTACAAGATCGATACCACCGGCAAAGGCAATACCGTTGGTGACTACGTAATCAACAAGTTCGTCATAAGCTATATAGCTTGCCGCATCTATCATCAAACCGAGGAAATGTAAGACTGTATTATCCATAGCCGCATCAAACTTAGCCTTGGCATCCTCCTCGCTTATACCCTCAAACGTAAGGTTTGCGTAATTATCCTCGTCCGCATCGGTTCCGGAGGCGCTTATCTTGACCGTACCGTCCTCGCTCTCGTAGGTATACTGCCACCACAGACTGCCCGTCAGTATATCGGGGATAAATATCACTCTTTCACGGTAGCTCGTATCAAAAATATCGGTTCCGCCGGGGATAGGCTCGGTCACGTAGACCAGACAGATCTCACCCGTCTCAAGTACGTATTCGGTAACATAGGCCTCGTTTCCGTTGTCGGTTATAAGACCGATGTGCTTGCCGTCGGGATACTCTACGCCCTCGTCATATATGTAACGTACAAGTGCATCGTAAAGCTCCTGCATTTCATCTCCCATGTCCTCTTTGGGGAGGAAGAAATCCTCCAGGGTCATATCCGCCTCGGCAAGGATAAGTGCAATATGCTCACGGATATAAGCCTGACCGTTGGCAACACGGTCTATAAGCTCGGTGTTTTCGTAGCCCTCAAGCTCATTGCTATACTCATTGTATCCGTCAATGGTCATATAGCCGTAGCTGTTCATATAATCGGTTCCGTTGGCGTTTTCGTAAATATAGTAGAAATCGTATTCAGAAGCCAAGGAATATGCGTAAATACCTGCCGACTCGCGGTAATTTATCCATACGTCCTCGCCCTCAACTATTTCGTAAGGCTCGGTAAGATATGCAATAGAGATAGATTCGTCACTTTCAACGTATTCCATTATAATATCGTAGCCTTCGTATTCCGCAAAATAAGAATAGTAGCCTTCGTCAGAGAAATACTCACCGTTAGCCTTGATATATTCAACGATAACGGCATAGGCGCCGCCCATATCTCTGTAGCCGTAACACTCAAAATTAAAGTAGGACATGATCATACGGCAGGCCTGCGCGCGGGTAGCGGAAGCTCTGGGAGCGATAGTTGTCTCGGTCATACCCGAAATAATACCTGCAGCAACAGCCCACTGCACCTGTGTGTGCGCCCAATCCGAGGGCTTGTCTGTATAGCCCGAAAGGTCGGCAAGACGGCTTACGTCATAGCCTCTTGCCTCTGCATAGAGATAAAGAAGTCTGGCAAGCTGCTCACGGGTGATCTTTTCGTTAGGACCGAAACGAGTCTCGGAAAGTCCCGCAACAAAGCCCTGCTCAACAGCCCAGCATACGGGAGCGTTGAACCAATGATTCGTCTTAACATCGTCAAAGCCGCTGTCATTGTTCTTGTATGCTTCAAGCTCGACACCGTCGTACATAGCAAGTATCTGAACGAACTGTGCTCTGGTCAAGGTTCCGTTAGGTTCAAAGGTGGTCTCGGTCATACCGCTGACTACACCCATAAGATAACAGAACTCTATGCCCTCGTAGTACCAGGCACCCTCCTTTACGTCGGTAAAGGGTAAGCCCTCATATACATCGTCGGCTGATACCGTAAAGGAAAATGCCGACAAAAGCATCAACGCGGTAAGTAACAAGCTGATAATTTTTTTCATAGTATCCTCCTTGGAATTTT
>JAFQHD010000051.1 GCA_017398145.1 Clostridia bacterium | reverse complement strand
TGTAGGATTGGTTAATCATACTAAATCATATAATTGGTATGTATATCCCGCTATCGGTATCAGCGTAGTTTTGATAGTCGGTGCTGTTGGATATGTGATTATTAAAAGAAAAAGAGCAGAACAGTAATTGAGCAACAAAGGACTTGCAACGCAAGTCCTTTTGTCATTTAACCTTTTATCTTGTTTATAAACTTCTCTATTTTCTCAACCGCTATTTTGAGGTGATCAAGAGAGTATGCATAGGATATACGGGCAAAGCCCTCTCCACAGGCACCGAAGGCTGTTCCGGGAACGATGGCAACGTGGGTCTCGTGGAGAAGTCTCTCGCAGAATTCTTCGCTTGTCATACCGAATCCCGAGATATTCGGGAACACGTAGAACGCACCGTGGGGTTCAAAGCACTCAAGACCGATATCGCGGAGAGCCTTAACAAGATACTGACGGCGGAGGTCATACTCACCCTTCATATACTCGATGTCCTCGTCGCCGTTCTTTAATGCCTCTATAGCCGCATACTGGCTGACGGTAGGTGCACACATAATGGCGTACTGGTGGATCTTGACCATCTGCTTCATTATCTCTGCAGGACCGCAAACGTAGCCCATACGCCAGCCTGTCATAGCATAAGCCTTGGAGAAGCCGTTTACCACAAGGGTACGCTCCCACATTCCGTCAAGAGTTGCAATAGAGGTATGGGTAAAGCCGTAGGTAAGCTCGCCGTATATCTCGTCGGACAGTACCATAATGTCTGTTCCGCGGATTATTTCTGCTATCTCCTCAAGCTCGTCCTTCGTCATTACCGCACCCGTGGGGTTATTGGGGAAAGGAAGGATAAGCAGCTTGGTCTTATCGGTTATAGCCGCCTTTAAGTCCTTGGGATTGAGTTTAAAGTTGTCCTCTTCTCTTGTTTCGATTATAACGGGAACACCGTCTGTAAGAGTTACCATAGGCTCGTAGCAGACGTAGCTGGGGGTGGGGATAATGACCTCATCGCCGGGGTTTACAAGAGCACGGATTGCCATATCTATAGCCTCGCTTCCGCCGATGGTAACTATTATCTCATCCTTGGCACAGTATTTGAGATCAAAACGGCGGGAGAGGTATTTTGCTATCTCAACACGCATCTCCATAAGTCCGTTGTTGGAGGTGTAATAGGTCTTTCCCTGCTCTAAAGCCTGTATACCCGCATCACGGATATGCCAGGGGGTAGCAAAGTCGGGCTGACCAACCGTTAAGGATATTACGTCCTCCATTTCATCAAGGATATCAAAGAATTTTCTGATACCCGAGGGCTTTATCTCCATCGCCCTCTTTGAAAGTACCTTTGTATAATCCATTAGAGATTACCTCTCTCGTCCTTCTTTTCTTTACCGAAGATAACACCTTTCTCCTTGAACTTAGTAAGTACAAAGTGTGTTGCGGTTGCGGTTACCTCTTCAAGAGAAGCAAGCTTACGTGCTACAAAGAAAGCAACCTCCTTCATTGTCTTACCCTCGATAAATACGGCAAGATCAAAACCGCCGGACATAAGGTAAAGGCTCTTGACTTCAGGATAATTTGCGATACGCTCTGCAACCTTGTCAAAGCCGCGTTCACGCTGAGGGATGATGTTGAGCTCGATAAGAGCGTTCACACGGTCATCGTCAACCTTTTCCCAGTCGATGATGGCGGAATATCCGAGAATAGTACCGTCAGCCTCGCACTTTCTGATCATATCCTTGATATCGCCTACCTCTTTGTGGCAGAGCACCGAAAGCTGTTCGGGTGTAAGGCGGGAATCTTCTTCTATATGTCTGAGTAAATCCTTCATTTATTTATCCTCTCAATTCATTTATAAATTTCACAAGTGTTTCTTTAGCCATTTCATGTCCCACAACTGATGGGTGTCCCATCTTACCGCCGCAGTCCATATGCAGAATAACTGTATAATAACCCTTTTCGGCACCGCCAAGCTTGTTTTCAATCATATTTCTTCCCTCTTCTATTCGGTCAGCGGGAGAGAATATTATCTTAGCTCCGGGATGCTTGGCTCTTGCCATAAGGCAGAGCTCAGCAGCCTTATCCAAAACATCGTCCCAGGTCTTGCCGTACTCCTCAAAATTATCCCTATCGTTACCGAGAAGGTGTATAATAACTATATCAGCTTTTCTAACAGGAGCATAATGAAAATCCTTTTCGTTGACACGGGGATATACGTCGTATATATCGTTCATGGTAAAGAGCCAACCGCCTGTACAGCAGCCTATACCCTGTATGGCAACTACACTGATATCGGCATTAAGTGCCTGTCCTGTAAGATAGGGATAAGCAACCGTCGCATCCTGATATACGGGAGCACCTCCCCAGCTTATATCTGATAACTCGTCAGGCTGATTACCGAAGCCTGTCACAAGAGAATCACCCACAAATTCGATAAAAAGCTCTTTTTCGGAAGGCGGTTCAAGAAGCTCCCCCTCTACACAGATATCCGTCATATAGATATCCCCCACACCCCATTCGGTCTGGCGTACAAGCTTAAAGGTGTGTTTGCCAACAACATTTTCGGCTAAAATAAGCTCATTTTTTCCTGCTGATACGTGATATCTGGCAGGTAATCTCTCGCCGTCCATATATCCGGTGAAATATACATCCACTTCGCCTGTATGCTCTGTTTTTTCACAGAAAAAGCACACCGAAATCTTGCCGTTACAGTCGGCATTGAACTCTATACTATCGGCAGAAGACTGCATCATCAGTCCCCTGTCTGTCTTTATAGGTCTTCCTTGTACTTTATATTTCATTTCTTTATCTCTTCAATAATTGGTTTAAGTACCTCAACAAGAGCATCTGCGGCTTCCGTATGACCTGCAACATCGGGATGACCTGACTTACCGGCAGTATTAAGGGGAACATCTACACAATAGTATCCGTTTTCCACTCCGCCAAGTTCCTCGTTTATCATTGTTTCAAACTTCTTATAGAAAGCACCGGGCAGCACTACTACCTTACTTTCGGGGTGCTTTGCCCTTGCCATCTCGATAAGCTCCTTGCCGTTAGAAACGATATCCGAGGGAGTATAGCCCTTCTCACGCATCGTTGCATGGTCATTGGAGAAAAGCTCAACAACTACTATATCAGCCGTTCTCTCGGGGGTATAGCTATAGTCCTTTTCATTGACTCTGGGATAGTACTCATATATCTCGTTCATGGTAAAGCCCCAGTAACCTCCCACAGAACCGATGCCTTCTATGGCTACTATGCTGTAATCGGCATTAAGCTTCTCAGCCGCCATATAAGCAAAGGCCTGTGTTCCGTCCTCCCAGATGGGATGACCGCCCCACTCGTACTCAAATTCGATATCGGGCATATTCCCAAAGCCTGTAGCGATAGAATCACCTATAAACTCAATAAATATTTCTCTGTCCGTGGGGGCATCTAAAAGCTTGCCGGTTGTATTTATCTGCTTAACGTAGACTCTGCCGTTTTCCCATTCGCTCTGACGGACTATTCTGAAATGATGTTCACCCTTTTCAAGATTTTCAGCAAAAACGAGCTCGTATTCGACACCGTTATTTATCTCGGGACGTACCTCCAAGCGTTCTCCGTCAACATAAACGGTAAAGAAAACTATTACGTCTCTGGGAGCATCCTCCATATCCTCGCCTACGAGAGTTACGGAGACCTTGCCCTCACAATCGGCATTGAACTCAAAGGAATCTGCCGTGGAAAGAAGAGCTATTCCCTTTCCTTCATATACGATGGTTCTGCCCTGTGTTTTATAGTTTGTACCCATCTCTTCTACGGTGTAGACACCGTCGTGCTTTTCGCCGCAGGCACAAAGGAGCATACAAATTGTCAGTAATACTATTAAAAGTCTTTTCATCTTATATCTCCTTGAGTTCAATTTTTCGCTCTGTAAAGCTTGCTATATGGGTAAAGCCTATCTGCTTAAGCTCAGAGTAGACCCTCTGTATGTCGCAGCCTATATCTTCAACGTAATGGGCATCAGAGCCCACGGTGATAAGTCTGCCGCCCATATTGTAATAGAGCCTTAAGATATCAAGATCGGGTAAGGGACAGCCGAGATCCTTACGGTATCCCGAGGTATTGACCTCAAGTGCCTTACCCTTTTCAATAAGTTTCTTGAAAATACGCCTTATAGTGAGCATATGGGGATCAAGAGAAAGGGTATGTCCACCCTCCTTAAAATAACGCAGAGGATAGGTAAGATGGGCAAGGGTATCAAAATACCCAAGGTCTACGATCTCCTCTAATTCCTTGAAATACTGAGCCAGAAAGATCTGACACTGTCTGCCCGTTATCTTATAAAATGCCATAAGATAAAAGTCAGGCATACCTCGGAGGTTATGAAGAGAGCCTATGACCTGATCGTATCTGAAGGTCTCAAGTACCTTTTTTGCCTTATCGGGACAGTCGTGTGCCTGACCCAACTCAACACCCATGGTAAGCTTCAATCTGCCCTTGTACAGGTCACGATAATGACACATGGCGTGAAACGCTGCCTGAGCATCAAAAGCAGGCTCAAGAGACGCGATCATTTCATTGGAATTAAGGTCATAATGGTCTGTAATAACAAGCTCGTCAAGACCCATAGCTATCGCCTTTTCGCACATATACTCTATTCTGTTTTGAGAATCCATTGAAAACTCACTGTGAGTATGCTGATCTGCTGAATAAGCCATAACTTCACCTCGAAAAATATATACAATAGTATATCATAAAAACTGATATTTGGAAAGGTTTTTTCATTAAAAATATTGAGATTATAGAAAAATTGTGATAGAATACATTTATATTCACTCAAGCGAGGTAATAGTATGGCTAAGTTTATGGATAAAGACTTTATTTTAAGCAACGAAACAGCTAAAATGCTCTATCACGGTGTAGCGGCAAAGCTGCCTGTAATAGATTATCACTGTCATATCGACCCCCGTGAGATAGCGGAAAATGCGGTATGTACCAACATCACTCAGCTTTGGCTTTACGGAGATCATTACAAGTGGCGTGCTATGCGTTCCTGCGGTGTGGACGAAAAGTATATCACCGGGGATGCCTCCGACTATGAAAAATTCAAGGCTTTTGCTACCGTAATGCCTGATCTTATCGGAAATCCTATGTATCATTGGTCTCATCTTGAGCTTAAACGATATTTTGACTGTGAGCTTATACTCTGCGAGGAAAATACAGATGAGATATGGCGAATGACCTCAGATAAGCTTGCCGAGGGTAATATGTCGGTGCTTGACATAATCAAAAAATCAAACGTGGAAGCCCTCTGTACCACCGATGATCCAATTTCCGACCTTAAATACCATAAGCAGATCGCAGAAAACCCCGACATCACCGTTAAGGTACTCCCCGCTTTTCGTCCCGATAAGGGGCTTAATTGCGAAAGAAAGGGTTTCAGAGCATATATAGATCAGCTTGCTGAGGTTTCGAAAGTTAATATAACAGATATCGAATCCTTAAAGGAAGCTTATAAGCAGAGACTTTCCTTCTTCGCATCTATGGGATGCTGTACTGCCGACCATGGAATAGATACACGGGTTCTTTACGGTGAGACAAGATGTAAAAAGGATATTGCTGATATTTTTCTTAAAGCCTACAAAAACGACGGCGACGGCATTACTGCTGAGGAAGAGGCTGCATATAAAACCGACCTCAATCGCTTCTTTGCAAAGGAATACAGAGAAATGGGCTGGATAATGCAGCTTCATTTTGGTGTTCTGCGTAACGTAAATGCAGTTAAGTTCAAGGAACTGGGCGTTGACACTGGCTTTGATGTTATCGGTGCTGATACAGGCATTGGTAACCTTGCCAAGCTCCTCTCCGCTATGGAAACTGACGGCGGTATACCAAAGACGATACTCTATTCCATCAATCCCTCGGATAACGAAGCTATAGGAGCTCTCCTTGGCGCTTTCCAGACCTCATATAACGGTATGCCTAAGATAATGCAGGGCTCAGCCTGGTGGTTCAATGACAACGAAAGCGGAATGCGTGAGCAGATGACAAGTCTTGCAAATCTTTCAGCGCTTGGCAGATTTCTCGGTATGCTGACAGACTCAAGAAGCTTCCTGTCTTATACAAGACACGAATATTTCAGACGTATACTCTGTGATCTCATCGGCTCTTGGGTCGAATCCGGCAGATATCCTGATGATGAAAAGACCTTGACTAAGCTTATTGAAAATATCTGTTATTATAATACTAAAAATTACTTTAGCCTCTGAGTTAAAAGAGCTTATTCTACAGTCATATTATTAAAAACGATAAAGAGCTGTGCGGAAAATTTCCACACAGCTTTTAAATTTTATTATACCATGACAAGACTGAGCTTTTTGTAACAAATACCACTTATCAGGAGAACCAAATAACCCTTTTACCTTGCTGAGTTGTTAAAAAAGACTTGTCTTTACTAAACTTAAAAACATTGAAGTTTTGAATGATTTGTGGTATAATTAGTTCGCAAGAATTCCACTACTTACGAGGTGTAAAGAATGAACAACAATTTTTACGATATTGCCTTTAATGATTCACTGACTTTTTATACTTTCAAACTGTATTGCTCTCCCAAAGACAGAAAAATCGTGAATTGTACGGAAGAATTTTATAATCAAGGTTTTTTAAAAAATCTTAGATGGGACAAATATGCAGAATACACATATAAGTGTAAAGATTGCCCCTATTTTAAACACAATATCGGTTTTTATTTTGGGGATAACCATTACACTAATGATTTTTCAAATAAAGAATTTTTTGTTATAAACGTAAAAAGCACAGAGGAATTAAATCTTGTTGTCGAAAATTTACCCACCAATACCAAAACGATTTGGATAAGCAGTACTAAACCAATAAATTATTCTGCGCTTGAAAAACTAACTCAGCTCCAAACCGTATGTATTGGGCTTGGAGCAAAAGATATTCTTTGGAATATGGAAAAGACACCTGATCTTGATGTTTTAGAAATTCAATTAGCCGCCAATGCTCCCGAAATATCAGTAATTAAAAAAGCAAAAGGTTTGAGGCATTTATGCTTAATCACTCACACATCTCAGATCAACAATACTGTTATTCCTACATTCTCATTCTTAAAAGAAATGCCAAATCTTGATAGTTTGGTTATATCAGGAGTTTCTACACAAGATAATAATATTGAAGATTTAATTAACATACCAAATCTAAGACGTTTATGGATATCACCTCATATTTATTCAACCGAAGATTACGCTAAATTTGAAGCTCTAAAGTTTAAGATTTATAGTGAATACGGAATTTATCGATATAACAAAGAAGAGGCAACTATAGCACATATCAGACCCCTCGGAAAAGGCAAACGATATTTTAAAACTGAAAAATCAAAAGATAAATTCATCGTACAATACAAGAAGTTTATGCAAAAATATCTATAAAAAGCGAGCATAGGTACACACCGTTAATCGGGACTTTTCTGAAAATTAAACTATTTCCGTAGTGCCCGATTTGAAGAAAATTCCTATATATTTAAAAAAACTAATAATACTAAAAATCACTTTAGCTTTTAATAAAGATAGTCCCCTGAAGGGACTATCTTTATTAAAAAGAGTTGACTGATATGTTTTCAGTTACAATATTTTCAACACTCTTTTATCTACAGGTGAATTATGGAAAAAGCAATAATCAACAAAATCATTGAGATCAATGAGCATTGTCTGCCAATTTCAAAGCTTATACTTAAAAACAATACTTTAGGCGTATATTCAATCCCTGAGCTGCTGCTGCTAGAGATATATTCCGGTAGAATTAATGCTGCCGCGCATTTCTCAAAACTTCACGGATTAAGCAAAAGCTATGTCGGAAGAATAGTTAACGAACACGAAAAAAATGGTCTGTTATTCAGAGAGACGTACGAAAATGATACCCGTATGTTAATCATTAAATTGACACCAAAAGGTAAGACTTACACAGAAACCGTCATTCAGAAGAACAACAGCGAATTGTATGAAAAGTTATCTTTATTACCAGACAGTGAGCAGAAATCCCTTATTGATGCATTTTGCATTATTACAAATATTTTAAAATAATCTAACTGATTCCATAGATAATTGTTACAGCACGGAGGTAATGACTATGTTCGAAACAATCACAAAAATCTCACTCACGTTACTTATGATTCTTTCGTTGGTATCATGCTCGTTTTTACCGACGGACGAGGCTTTGAAAAATGAAATACAGGAAACTATCGATTCAACGGTTACAAACGAAAGCAACTACGATGAAACCGAACTATCCGACAAAGAGCCTATAACCGGAATTAAGCTTCATACCTATCCAGATCCTTATGTAAGAGAGTATGAAAAGCTTACTGAGGATCAGAAAATCGCCTATGACGCCATAAGCAAAGTGCTTTTGGATATAACCGTAAACGGCATCGACCCTGAAAAGACATATAAAATGGACGGACGGGTTTCTGCATCCGATTTTATGTTAGCTTATGACATTATCTATGCAAATTTTACCTCGGCAGATCAGTTAATATCTGCTATCACCGGCAAGGACAGTATGGGAACACAACAATATTATGACAGTATTGTAATGGTTGTTGATGACAACTACAAAGAATATGTTAATAAGTACAAAGAAGCCATAGCGGAAGCCGATAAGATACTGAAAACCATAGAGCATGACGACACCGAATACTCAAAGGCTTTGGCTATTGCAAAGTGGATATGCGACAATATTCCTTACGCACATGATTATACAGAAAGAGTTGGCGACGAGTTGAATAACGTATACACCGCACTTGTAAAACGGGAGGCTGTTTGCGGAGGTCTTTCTACTGTATATGACCTTTTATGTAAAAAAGCAGGGCTTGAAACAATATACGTTCGAGGTGATTGTATAAACCCTGATTTGGCAGGTCACGCATGGAATATGATATGTATTTCGAATAAATGGTACTATGTTGATGTTACATGGATGTCCACAAGCGGAAATATGAACGAGAACTTTATGATGCCGAAAGCGATATGCGATGAGCTTGGTCATAATGAATATAATTATTATTACTACTGGGACAGAGAAAACAATACATATGTTTTACCCGAAGCCAACTCCTATGATCTGTATAATTTATATTTTACAACCGTTGACGAATTGATAGAGCATCTTGAAAATTCGGAGCCGACAGAAGAATATTTCTATCTTAATGTCTATGCCTCGGCAGACGTTGCCGAAGAGATATCAACACTTGAGTCAAATGAAATATCTTCAAATCTGAACGGTGAAAAATTACAGTTCACGGTTATTGATAAGGGCATCTATGATACTGATGTTATAAAGCTGTATATTACATTAATAGAAGTCAACGAACAATAATATTACAATACTGTACCTTTACTTATATCAACAAACAAAAATAGTCCCCTAAGGGGACTATTTTATATCTAATGATACCGCAAGGAGATACCGCTGATTGTATCACATAAAAATGCGTATGTTTATTTTAACGAGATAGTTCCTCAAGGGGACTATCTTCAGAGTAATGACAAACCTCTTTCTAAAATTAGGGTTCGTCAAAACAACCGAATATAACGAAAAACTGCCTTGTTATTGCTTTGTTTCAAGGCAGTATCTTAATGCTTTATTAGTTTTCTTTGTGACTTTTACAAGTGAATATTTTTATATAGACTTTGTCAGCAGACCGGAGATAGTCTCCTTAGGAGACTATCTTAGTTTGTACTCATTCTTTAATTATGGCGTAATGATCAAGCGAAATAGGATTGCAATTCTATTTTTGTGGTATTTACCTTACCCTGAAACATATCCCTGCCGCCGCCGCGGGCGTTGAATTTAGCTTTGAAATCAGCAAAACGTTCCTTTGCGTTCTTACCGCCGATAACAAAGTTATAGCCGTCCGTATCGTTGCCGCAAAAGGCTACGCTCAGAGCATCGGAATAAGTCTTTACAGAGATATCTGCCATATGGATAAGGTCATCCATTGTGAATTTATCCTCAAAATACACATATACTTCCCTGTTTTTATCCTGTGTGAGGACAGTTTTTTCAATAACAGAAGTTTTAAACGCTCTTAATTCTTCTTTTAATGCAGATATTTCCGCTTCCTTGCGGTCAAATATCTCTGTCAACTCGTATCTCTTGGCAGATGAAGCATTCACTATACGGGTATTCATATCGGATAAGACCCTGTAATCTTTTCGTGCAAAATCACCACAGAGAATATGCATACGGGTTCCGTTTTTATAGTTATAATGCTTTACTATCTTCAAGAGACCCACTTCCGCAGTACTCTTTACGTGAGGAGCGCAACAGGCACACATATCCACACCTTTGATTACTACTATGCGTACTCCATCGGTAAGATCAAGCTTACTTCTGTATTCAAGGTTTTTAAGCTCATCTTTCCCGGGATATATACAGTAGACTTCCCTGTTTTCATCAATTATGCGGTTAACCTCTTCTTCAAGCCATAAAATATCTTTATCGGTCAGCTTGCCGTCAACGTCAAGGGTAACCTCCTCGTTTGA
>JAFQHD010000050.1 GCA_017398145.1 Clostridia bacterium | reverse complement strand
TCTTGTTTTCGTATTTGGTAAGATCAACACCGTCTATCTTGGCAAGGACAAGCACGAACTGAGCTCTTGTAAGATTGCCGCTCGGCTGGAATGTGTCCGCGGTCATACCGCTGAAGTAGCCTTCCTTCACCGCCTCCATAATTCCGTCGGTAAACCATACTCCTGTCTTGACGTCCTTAAAGGGAGTGGTGGCATTCATATAGATCGCTGTGTCTTCGCCGATGTTTACAACATCGTTCTCGGTAATCTCTTCACCGTCCTCGAACTGCCAGCAGTTGAATATGTAGGGTGCAACGTCACTTGAGGGAAAATCGTTATACTTTCTGCCCTGAACTACACGCTTAGACGAAACAAACTTGCCGTTCATATCGTAGAAATCAACCTTGAAGGACTTATACTGACCCTTGTTACTGAGGGTGTTTGCCTCGTCGAGATCACGTGCAAAGCGGAAGGAATGTACGGTCACAGTATCACCGTCCTGAACCTTGATTCCGTTTACCTCCATAAAGGAGAGGTTGAGTGTGTTGAGATCTCCCTCAAAGGCGGAGAGGTCGATAATATACTTATGGAACTGACCGTCATTGTATGCATCTATAAACTTAACGAAGCTATCGTTTGATATGCCGTAGTTATCGCCTGTTGTGGCATAGAGAGGCATATGTATAAAGGCGGAATCGTATACCGCATCTACCTTCATATCTATAACGAGGTAGGGATATTCGTCCACATTTATTCCCTTGGTGGGATGACCGAAAGAGAATATCATGTTGGATGCGTTATGATAGTCTGCTACGGTGAACTTAAGTCCGTCCTCTACGGTTTCTATATCAACCTGACCTGCGTTGGGAACAAGGTCACGGGCTTCACTTGCCGCAAAGTGGATAGTTGCAAGGTCAAGATGCTCGGAGGGCTTCTTTACCTCCTCGGGCTCTACCCTTCTCTCCTTGCCTACAGAGAGGATAACAGAGTTTACAACAGTTCTTTCCTTGCCGTCACTGGGTTTACCGGTAACCTTGTATTCGCCCTCATCAAGCACTACCATCTCGGCAGAGCCGCCGCCGTCAAGGATGAATGCGGTATTGAGATCAAACTCATCTGCCAGATCCCAGTACATATCAAAGTCAAGTCCTGTGCTGAAGCCGGGCTGACGTCCGTCGTTGGTAATGAACACTACGTTGCCGTCGTTCTTTATACCCACGATAGTTACGGGATAGTTGTTGGTGGTGCCTGTTTCATTCTTCATACCGTCAACCACGAAGGGCATATGACCGCCTGTGGCGTTGGTAACCTTCTGCCACACCTCGGTATCACGGCCGAACTTTTCGGTAACGACAAAATCAAGAGTGATCTTGTCGCCTACCTTATACTTGTTTATCTTGTTTACCGCAGTACCTCTTGCGGTCAGGATAATATAGTCATCCTGCATGGTGGGGTTCTCGGCGGTATTTTTGTCATAGATTCCAACGACCTCGCCGCTGATGCGCTCACCGTGCTTGACGGTGTAGCCGCTTGTCTTTACAAGAAGCTCATAGGCATCGTCAAGGGCATAATTATTGAGGCATCCCTTGTCTGAGTAAACGACCAAAGCGTTGTTTGCGGGCAGACGGTTAAGACCGTCAACCTCGGTGGATCCGTTAAGAGTGATATCTACCTTAGGGCAACCGATGACCATCTTGTTGTCGGCGGTAGTACCAAAGGACCAGAACTGACCCTCGTAGGGTGTCTCCTGATACATATAATCTGAGGTAATTATCTCACCGTTATATACATTGAAGCCTCGGGGGAGAGTAAGTTCCTTCTTAACAACAGCATCGCTGTAGCCGTTGTAGTTGGTGCCGCTTCCCTCTATACGTCCGTGAGCATAAGCCACCATCCAGAGGTCACCGTTGATTGCGGCAACAGGTGTTTTATCGGGGTTATTCTTTTTGAAATTCTCTACCGTTTCGGTAACAACCGTGAGCTTATTTGCATACTTACCGCCGCCGGTTACGTCAACGTAGAGATTATCCTGTGACGGATCAAACTCTACAATATTGAAATTCTGAACGTCGTATTTGCTGTGCTTGGTGGTGGCAATATGTGTATGGGTAACACCCTCTGCAAGCTCGGTTTCTTCATAAGCCGAATACTCGCTGACAAAGAGATCCTCGGGAACAGAAGAACTCATAACGTAGGGTATGTCAACACCCAATGCCTCAAGTGCTATAGCCGCGGCATCGCGGTTCTTAAGCGTTGAAAAATCAGCCTCAGTATCAAGGTTATGTCCTCTCATAGCAAAGATGACCTTGCCATTGGGATCAACGGTGGTGGTACCCTTGATACCGCCGTGATCGCTTGTAAGAATGAAAAGTGTATTTTCCTCTCTGCCAAGCTCTGCGTATTTATCGTATATCTGTCCGATATAACCGTCGGTAAGGGAAAGCTGGGTAAGATAATCCTTACCGCCGTAGCCGCCCTCAAAGTGGATCGCCGCCTGCTCTGTCTGGCGCATCTGAACAAGCATTACCTTGGGGTCGTTATTGTCAAGATAGCCGCCGTCTTTACTGAGAAGTTCTGCAATCTCGCTGTCATATATACTTTCGTCAGTAACAGACTCAACTCCCTCCTCTATAAGGCTGTCCGCTATAGCCATAGAGGTTACCGCACAGCTTACCGTCTCTGCGGGATAAGCCTTCTTTATAAGAGACAAGAAGCTTTCAAAGGTATGGGGATTATAAGCAACGTTAAGCGAATCAAGCTTGTGTGTTTCGCTTGAAACACCGTAAAGCAGAGATGCATAGGTCTCTGCACAGGATGCCTTACCCTCAACGGAAGCGGAGGTGCGAAGATTAAATATCTTATCTATATTAGGTGTATTTGCATCGTCAAAATACTCGCCCACACCGTCTATTTGAAATACAACAACTCTGTCGTATGCTGATTTTTTGTTCTTAAGCGTGTTGCCGCAGCGCTCACACTCACCCGATATGGCGGTATGTCCGAGAGCGACGGTCTTGGTAATACCAAAGAGTTTGCCGCAATCATCACAAGCCTTACCTGCTATCCTTCCCTGTGTGCAGGTGGCATATACGGTGGTAACGTCGGAAATAGCCTTATGCTTGCAGTCGGTGTCAGCGGTAACATAATTGATACCATTATCCTTGCAGTACTGCTCTGCATAGCTCTTTGAAATAACATATGCGGTCATATCCTCGTTGCCTAAGAAAGCATTCTCACCGATGAAGGTGACCGTCTCGGGGATAAACACCTTAGTCATGGCAAAGCACTCCGCAAAGGCAAGAGCACTGATGCAGGTCACGGTATAGGGAATGTTTACCTCTGTCAGCTCCTCGTTACCCATAAAGGCTCCGTAGCCTATCTTTTCAAGTCTTTCGGGAAAGGCTATAACTGTAATACCGTAGTAAGAGCAGGCTTCCTCACCTATCTCGGTTGCTGTGAGATCACCTGTAGGAAGGTCGGCTCTTGCCACCCCGTCCTCAACGGGAATCTCGTCTATACGCGCTTCTTTATTACCGATGTCGGTATAGGCTATTTCCTCTGCATTTAAAGCAAAGGGAAAAGCGCATAAAAGCATACTAAGTATAAGAATTGTTGACAATACTCTTTTCATATGGATATCTCCTTATGTAATATTAAATTAATAATAACACATTTAATAATATATTTCAATAAAAACTGAAAAATTGTGACATATTGCCATTGACACATTATAATTATAATGGTAAAATTAATTTGTATATTTATGTTTAACATTAACTTTGTCCGTTCCCCAAAAGACAAAGCGAAATTTATAACGGGGAGAAAGGTTCGAAAATATGAAGACCAAAGCGGTTCGTATTTACGGCACAAATGATTTAAGACTGGAAGAGTTTGAGCTTCCTGCAATCAAGGATGATGAGATCCTTGCTCACGTTATTTCCGACTCTATCTGTATGTCCTCTCACAAGGCTGCTATCCAGGGTCCCAACCACAAGAGAGTTCCCGATGACGTTGCAGAAAATCCCGTTATCATCGGTCACGAGTTCTGCGGCGAGATCGTAGAGGTTGGCGCTAAGTGGGCTGACCAGTTCAAGCCCGGTGACAAGTTCGCTATCCAGCCTGCTATGAACTACAAGGGCAGCCTTGCAGCTCCCGGCTACAGCTATCAGTATATCGGCGGCGATGCTACCTACGTTATCATCCCTCACGAGGTTATGGAGACAGGCTGTCTTCTCAGTTACAACTCCGACGCATACTTCTACGGTTCTCTTGCTGAGCCTATGAGCTGTATCGTCGGCGGTTACCACGCTAACTATCACACCACCGCAGGCAGCTACGTTCACGATATGGGTATCGTTGAGGGCGGTAACTGCGCTATCCTTGCAGGTGCAGGTCCTATGGGTCTGGGCGCTATCGACTACGCTATCCACTGTGACCGTAAGCCCAGCCTCGTTGTTGTAACAGACCTTGATACAGCCCGTCTTGAGAGAGCAGCACAGATCCTCTCTCCCGAGGAAGCAGCTAAGAACGGAGTTAAGCTTCTTTACGTTAATACTTCCGAGTATGAAGATCCCGATGCTTACCTTATGAGCCTTACCGACGGCAAGGGCTACAACGACGTATTCGTATACGCTCCCGTTAAGCCTGTTGTTGAGATGGGCGACAGACTCTTAGCAAGAGACGGCTGTCTCAACTTCTTTGCAGGTCCTACAAAGACAGATTTCTCTGCAATGTTCAACTTCTATAACGTTCACTACTCCGCAACTCATATCTGCGGTACAAGTGGCGGTAACACAGACGATATGAAGGAGTCTATTGCAATGATGGAGACAGGCAAGATCAATCCTGCCGCTATGATCACCCACGTTGGCGGTCTTAACTCCGTTATCGAGACGACCCTTAACCTTCCCAAGATCCCCGGCGGTAAGAAGCTTGTTTATACCAACAAGGATATGCCTATGGTTGCTATCGCTGATTTTGCAGAGCTTGGTAAGACAGACAAGTTCTACGCTGACCTTGACGCCATCGTTTCCGCTAACAACGGTCTCTGGTGCCTTGAGGCAGAGAAATATGTCCTTGCTAACGCAAAAGACATTTAAATGCAAAATGCAAAATTAAAAATGCAAAATTAAGGATGATTTCCGCTTCGGCGGAAATCTACCTTTAATTCCGCATTCCGCATTCCGAATTCCGAATTATTTTTTACTGAAAGGAAAAAATCCTATGTTAGATATGCAGTTAAAGGCGCTTGCCGAAATGTCCAACAAGTACGGCTCTGATTCCGAGTACGTTCTTGCGGGCGGCGGTAACACCTCCTTCAAAAATGACGATTTTCTCTTCATCAAGGGCAGCGGTACCGCACTTGCTACCATCAAGCCCGATGAGTTTGTAAAGATGGAAAGAGCTCTCCTTAATGAGATCAGAACAAAGAAGTATTCCGACGTTGAAGCTGAGTGCGAGGCAGAAGTACTTGAAGACATGATGAACGCACGTGTTAAGGGTGAGACCCGCCGTCCCAGCGTTGAGACCGTGCTTCACGACCTTCTTGAGTACAAGTACGTGCTTCACCTCCATCCCGCAACCGTTAACGGTATCACCTGCTCTCAGAGCGGTGCTGAGACCATTGCAAGGCTCTTCCCTTCCGCTGTTTGGGTTGCTAACTCCAAGCCCGGTTATACCCTTGCAATGCTCTGTATGAAGACCCTTGATGACGCAAAGAAGGCTACAGGCGTATGCCCCAACCTTATCTTCCTTGAAAATCACGGCGTATTCTTTGCCGCTGATACCACAGAGGAGCTTGACGTTATCGTTGCTGACGTTATGGGCAAGATCAAGGCAGAGATCAAGGATACCCCCGATTTCACCACAGTTGAGTATGACGTAGACAAGGTTACCGCAGTTGCTCCCATCCTTCGTATGCTCGTTGGTGAGGGCGGCCCTGCTTCGGTTATCTTCTCTACCTCCAAGGCAGTTCTTGACTATGATCCCGAGACAAAGAGCTTTACTCCCGACCATATCGTATACTGCAAGGCTGCTCCCCTTATCCTCGCTGACGGCGACGACGTTGTGGCAAAATTCAACGAATACAAGGCAGCTAACGGCTATGCTCCTAAAGTAGCATACTACAGAGGTCTTGGTATGTTCGCTATGGCTGATACATACAAGAACGCAAAGACTGCTGAGATCGTGTTCCAGGATGCTATCAAGATCAGCGTATTTGCAAAGTCCTTCGGCGGTGTTTCCACTATGCCCGAATGGCTTGAGACATTTATAATCAACTGGGAGGTTGAGAGCTACAGAGCAAAGGTAAGCCTTGCTGCAGGCGGCGCAAAGCGTCTTGACAAGAAGGTCGTTATCGTTACCGGCGGTGCTCAGGGCTTTGGTCTCGGTATCGCAGAGGAGCTTGCGGCTAACGGCGCATACGTTGCTATCGCAGATATGAACTACGACGGCGCTAAGGCTGCCGCAGACAAGTTCCCCAACGCTATGGCTGTTGCGGTCAACGTAACCGACGAAGCAAGCGTTAAGGCAATGGTTGACGCAGTAGTTGTAAACTACGGCGGTCTTGACCTCTTTGTAAACAACGCAGGTATCGCAAAGGCAGGCAGCCTTGAAGAGATGCAGAAGGGTACTCTTGAGTTCGTTACCGCAGTTAACTATACAGGTTATTTCCTCTGTGCTAAATACGCATCCAGAGTCATGAAGCTCCAGCACTCCGTTGCTCCCGACTATATGATGGATATCGTTGAGAACAACTCCAAGTCCGGTCTTGAAGGTTCTAACAAGAACTTTGCATACTCCGGCTCTAAGTTCGGCGGTATAGGTCTTACTGCTTCCTTCGCTATGGAGCTTGCTCCTTACAACATCAAGGTTAACGCAGTATGTCCCGGTAACTACCTTGACGGTCCCCTGTGGTCTGATCCTGAAAAGGGTCTGTTCGTACAGTACCTCAACGCAGGTAAGGTTCCCGGTGCAAAGACTGTTGAGGACGTTCGTAAGTTCTATATGTCTAAGGTACCCCTTAACCGTGGTTGTCTCCCTGTTGACGTTGCACGTGCTATCATGTACTGCGTAGAGCAGAAGTACGAAACAGGACAGGCAATACCTGTTACCGGTGGTCAGGTAATGTTACACTGATAGTGTAACATTACAGAGAAAAGTGAAGAGTGAATAGAGAAAAGAAAAGGAAGATTTCCGCTTAAAGCGGAAATCAACCTTAATTATTCATTATTCATTATTCATCATTCATTATTCATTAAATAAGTTGAGGTAATTATGGCTACTTATGTAAATAACCACATTCATACTATATATTCCTTCTCCCCCTACACTCCTACTACTGCTGTTGAGGCTGCAAAGAAAAACGGCCTTAAGACCGCAGGTATTATGGACCACGACTCTGTAGGCGGCGCAAAGGAGTTTATCGAAGCAGGCAAGAAATACGATATGCCTGTAACCGTGGGTGTTGAGTGCCGTGTTGATATGTCTAAAACCAGACTTAACGGCAAGCGCATCAACAACCCCGACCAGAAGTCTGTTGCATACGTTGCTATGCACGGTATCCCCCATCAGAATATTGACAAGGTAGATGCATTCTTTGCTCCCTACCGTGAAAAGAGAAATATCCGTAACGCAAAGATGTGTGAGAACATCACCGAGATCACAAAGGCTTACGGTATCACTCTTGACTTTGAAACCGACGTTAAGCCTCTGGCTACCTCTACCGTAACAGAGAGACACATCCTCTTTGCACTTGCAAAGAAGATCACCGCTTCCTACCCCACACCTGAAGAAGCAGTTGACTTCATCGAGAACAAGATGGGTATCGCTCTTTCCGCAAAGGTAAGAGAGCAGATTCTTAACGGCCGTGAGACTCCCGATTTCTATGAGTACGACATTCTCGGCGCTCTTAAGGGCAACATGGTTGAGAAGTTCTACGTAGATGCTACCGACGAGCTTCCCGACGTTACCGAGTTTATAAAGATGGTTCACGAAAACGGCGGCTGTGCGGCTTACGCTTACCTTGGTGACGTTGGCGACTCTGTTACCGGCGACAAGAAGGCACAGAAGTTTGAGGACGACTATATCGACCTTCTCTTTGACGTAATCAAGGAGCTTGGCTTTGATGCAGTTACCTTCATGCCTACCCGTAACACTATGGAGCAGCTTGATCGCATTATGAGTCTCTGCGATCAGCACGGCTTCTTCCAGATAAGCGGTGAGGACATCAACTCTCCCCGTCAGTCCTTTATCTGCAAGGCTTACGAGAACCCCAAGTTCGACCACCTTGTAAAGGCAGCCTTCACTCTCATCGACTACGAGAACGAGGCAAGCGAGGACATCGAGGCAGCTCAGGCGAAGTATTCTGAGATGTTCAGAGGGTAAGTTACCCCAGCCATACTGCGCACGTTCGTACAGTGATTCAAATCACACGGAATGGAAAAAACTATATAATAAAAAGGTGTCTTCGGACACCTTTTTATTGCCGAAATTTATTGAAAAGAGCAATCATTTGTGATAGAATATACACATCAAGTGAGGTGTTTTTATGAAAGTTTTATTTTTAGGTAACAGTCATACTTATTATAACGACCTGCCTGCTCTCTTTAAGAAGATATGCAAGGAATGCGGTAAGGACGTGGAGGTGGGGATGATAGCTTCTCCCGGTGTTACATATGAATGGCATCTTACCCAGTATACAGATCTGCGCTTTGCTCTGGTACACGGCGGCTATGATTACATCATAATGCAGCAGGCGGCTCATGAGCCCTGCCCCTCAAAGGTGGAGACTATACGGGACGCAGGAAAGATAATCGAGATGGCAAGAGCGCAGGGTGTCAAGGTTATTCAGACTCTCCCCTGGGCAAGACTTGAGATCCCCGAGGAATTTGAAAAAATGAAGGACATCTACTATACGCTGTGTGACAAATATTCGGTAAAAATGAATCCCGTAGGTCACGTCTTTGAAAAGGTAGTTTCCGAGCATCCCAAAATCCGTCTTCACTGGTTTGACGGCGCTCACGCAGGACCCTACGGAAGCTATGCAAATGCTCTGTGTACATATGCAACTCTCTTTGATACTGATTTTGACGCTGCTTTGCCCGAAAGCTACGATATGTATCCCGTTGACGGTGAGGGTAACGTCTGCGACAAAGACAAGCTGCTTGTAAAGCTTGACCCTGAAAAGGTTAATATAATAAAGAAGACGGTAGCCACAATCAATGAACTGTGCTGAATTTACAGCTTCCCTTTTGGAAGACTATAAAACAATAAAGGTCTTATCAAATAAAAACGGAGCCGAGGTAATACGGCTCCGCAATCTGCAAAACGGCAGGGATATAATATTAAAGAAATATTCCTCTGCCGTACCTGCCTACGAAGTTTTAAAAACTATAAGGCATGACAACCTGCCCGAGATATACGACTCATTTATATTGGACGACGGACAGATAGTGCTGGAGGAATATATCGACGGTATAACGGTAGCCGACGTGCTGGAAAGCGGAAAATATACCTATAACGGTGCCGTCAAGGTATTAAACGGTGTTTGCCTTGCCGTTATGACCCTGCACCGATACGGCATAATACACCGTGACGTAAAGCCTGAAAACGTAATGATAGATAATGAAGGTACAGTCAAGCTCATAGACCTTAACGCTTCAAGGCAATCCGACCCCAAAAAGGAACGGGACACCGTGGCTCTGGGCACTATAGGATATGCCTCGCCCGAACAGTTAGGGATATCCGCCTCAAATGAAAAAACGGATATCTACGCCATCGGAGTATTACTTAACGTCATGCTGACAGGCGAGCACCCAAGCAAAAAATTAGCCCACGGCAAGGCGGGACGAATAGTATTGAAATGCACACAGATAGACCCAAAGCATAGGTTCAGGTCGGTGGGATGGCTGATGAAAGCACTTTAAAAATGCAAAGTGCAAAATTCAAAATGCAAAATTAAGGAAGAAGATAGATCACTTTGTGAACTATCTTCAACATTCAACTCTAAACTGTAAGATCTAAACTCATCACTCAATAAGTAAGGAGCTGTCGTTTGACAGCTCCTTTGTATATATTTACTTGTCCGAGTTGTTTATCATATCCGCCATCAATCTATCCATAGTGGCTCTTGCCTGAGCAGCACTGTGTTTGTCTCCGTGAGCCGCGGCTCCCGCCCTTTGACTTGCCGCCCGTTTATATTGGGCTTTAGCACTGCTATTGCCGGGAGATATCATATCTGCCATAGCCTGATCCATACGAGCCTGCGCCATCTGAGCCTCGTGGTGATTGCCGTGAGCAGCATGACCTGCACGCTGACTCGCTGCTTGTTTGTAACGTCGAGCTGCATCCTTTTTGGCTCTATCTGCATTAGCGGCTTTAACCTCAGGCGAGTTTGAACCTGCTCCAATTATAAGTATCAATGCTATTGCAATAACCGCAAATGCCACAAGCAGTAACGCAGGAACGCATGCCAGCTTCAACAAGATACGCCACCATGGGTTGGTAACGATATCACTAAGTACCAGAAATCCGCATACTACCGCCGTAGCGATTATTATTATAACCTTCATCCAACCGTTATTATGTACAAGCTTACCTTCGTCTCCGACTAATTTCTTTATTCGGTATTCGAAGTCTATCTCATCAACGGTTTTTCCTTTGAGCAGTTCGTATTCTTCGGAATCAAAGCTTGAGCTGTAAGTTTCCTCATATAATATAGCATCATAAGGTTCCATGTCATCAATATGATATCCGGATAATTCTGTCATTTCGCCGCAATAAAAGGCATGTATATCATATTCATCAATAGAATGCTCGGATTCATTTGTAAGAAGAAATGAAAGCTTTACCTCGTAATCATCTGATTCAACTTCAATAAGCTCCATATTAAAATATTCAGGCTTATCCCAAGTGATAGGTGATGTGATCCATTGCTTAATACCCTTAAAGCCTACAGTTATAAGCAATAATACGACAAATATAACCGATATGACGGCAACGATTATATTCTGTGTTTGCTCGTCCAAGCTTGACTGAGGGCCCTCAACATCCTCCGTCGATTCTTCGAGACCTACGTTTTCGTCTGAATCGTTAAGCTCTTCCGAAGCTTCCTCTTCTTCGAGGTCAAATTCCTGTTCGGACATTTCTTTACTGCCTCCTTAATTTTTTAAAGCTAACTGCTTTATTTTTTCTATATTATCATAAATCCACGGTAAATGCAAGAAGGTATCAAAAGATACCTTCTTTATGATCAGCTTCGTGTATATGAAAGTATTATATCGTCATCAAAGCCGTATTCGCCGAGGATAGTATCGCTCTCCGGGTCATACGCAAACGTGCCGTAAATGTTATCTATCGTTATGATCCAATATCCGTCTGCCTCCATTACCTCGTATTCATGGTCCATACCCTTAAAATATGCATCAACAACTGCAGTTCCGTCCTCATTAAGGGTCATTGCGCTCACTATTGCATTTTCAGCCGGAGGGGATTTATCCTCGGTTGGCTCCAATGGGTTTGTAGACCACCAATCGGCAAGAGTCCATGTGCCGATATAAGTATTTTCTTCCTCTAAGAGTTCATCTGCTACAAACATACATGAGGTCATATTAAACACGAGCATAAGTGCCAATGTAAATGGTATTATTTTTTTCACATCATTCACCTTTATTTGTTCCATTCACGTATATCCACACTTATCCTGTCATCTAATTCCATAATAAGATAACGAACCGAATTTTCGACTAATTCGTATTCATAGAAATAACCTAAATATTCTGAATAAACCCGTTCACGATTTTCATTATATAACTCATACAGTTCATCAGCACCTACCACATCAAAATCATCTGATAATGCTGCATGTGCAAAAGTAATAGACTCTTTTAGATTACGGTTGGTACGTTCGTCATCTGCGTTTACAACCATTACACCGTCATCGTTATACATACGCACACGCAGATCGCTATCAGTGCTTTGGCTATAGGGTGAATAGATATGCAGATCATAGCTTTCGGCAGACAAACTATAATATCCTTCCTTGCCTTCGAAGCTCCTCGTGCCGGGAAGATATTCCTTCATTGCATCTGTGGTATTTTCTTCCCAATTTTTTATATCAGGCATAATATTTAACGTCTTAGTCTGAAATTCAAAAACCGAAACGAAAATATCATTGCGTTCTGATATAATTTCCTTCAATGCAAGAAGAAAATCGGCAAAATCCTTTCTTAAATCAATAGAAAAAGCAAAGTAGTCATTTTTATATGCTATTTCACCGGTATCGGTTTGTATACCCGTATTATCGACAGCTATTATATACCTGTCATTATAGCTTATCTGATTGTTTTCAAGATCGTATGTAATCTCATATTCCTTTGTGTTGTCAGGGAAAAACTGAACGTAGTCATTCAACTCAAGATCTGCATTTATGTCTACATCTTTGAGTTCATTTTCAAGAAAGCTATCAATATTTTCAACGTCGATCAAATCCTCAATATTTGTTATTTCAAGCATTGTATCACCGTTAATAATATACACATCGTCAACAAATTCATACACACCTTCAAAACGTGTTCTCATTTCTTTTTCAGAGGAAAACTTGACCCTGCCATCACCGCATCCGGAAAGCACTGACAGTACCATGACTGATACAATAAATAATGTAATAATTTTTTTCATAAATCCTCCTGACATTTCCCTTATATCAATACCACATACTTGAAGAATATGAATTTGTGATATATGTTAAGCAACAAGCATAAAAAGTGTTATCATAAGAATACATCACCCAATTTTTGAGCGTATCATTGTCATCAAGCACTACGATCAATTTAATGAGCTCCGTTCTATCCACATAAGAAACCGAATCATAAGGAGAGCTTTTCGGCTTTCCCATAGCAGTAACAATATAACTGTTATCCGCATCAAGACCTGAAGATTCAAATTGTGAAATAAAGCTTTCGCTCAATGCCTTTTCTTTGTCGGTTGAGTATCTGACCATTTCAATGTCATATTCGGTGGTAGCAATAGGCAAAAGTTCATCCAGTGTTGCCGAACAAACTCCCATGCTGTCTATTTCATAGGCACCGAATGCTTCTAATACTGCATCACGCGGTATCCTGTACTTTTCCTCATATATTTTCATTAGATTTTTTCTGTGTTCAGAGTACTTATTTTCTAAAGTAGAGGTAGGAAATTTACAATCGGTTGTAGCTTTTTCGTATATAACACTATCGTCCTCGCCAATATAAAAGCCTGTTTTAACCGCTGTTAAAACTGTATCTTCAAAACTAACGGTACCGTTAACATGATCGTATTCAATAGTATAATAAATAGTTATGAGATCGTTGACTTTTTTAAAAAAGTCTTCAGCATTAAGATAACCAATATCTACATTTGACAAATATGTATTTATCTGATCGTCCATTGCCTCCTCATCGGTAACAAAGACATCCTGACATGGAACATCATAAAGCTTAGAACCATCTATAACATAGATATGATCTCCCACAATGTATGTACCGCTGAAATGTTCCAAGGCCTCCATTTTACTGTCAAAGCTTATTTTTCCATTGCCTGTCATATTTACTAAACCGCACGCAGTGAAACATAATAACATTACCATTACTATAACCAATGTTATTGCCCTTTTCATTTTTCTTCTCCTTTTATTTTTCTCCCTTTTTCGGGATTTTTTTACATTATAGCATATATAATGCTTATAGTCAATATTTAATTCTTTTGGTAGATTTATATTTTTACGATTTTACAGTAAAATATATATATCAAAATTATAAAGGTGACAAATATGCCGAATATAGACTACATTGCTCTCGGGCAAAGGATACGTAAAGCCCGAAAGGATAAAAACATTACACAAGAAAAATTAGGTGAGATATGTGGGTTATCCACGGCACATATCGGTCATATCGAGAGAGGAAGCCGTATTCCCTCCCTCGATACCCTTTTCCGCATCTCCACAGAGCTTGACGTAAGCGTTGATTGGTTGCTTTTAGATTCTGTGAAGAACCCCAAGAATATTTTTACTGCCATTTCAAGGGAGCTTGACGGAAAAAACGAAGCCAAGGTCAAGACCTTCTTGACTACGGTCAAGGCCTTAGCCGATAAGATCGATGAACTGTAACAGTTCTATTTAATTATAAGCCGTATGCATTGATTTGTCCTATGCTGACAGCTTAATTTGTCAAAAAATGTTGACCGAAGTGAAAAATTGTAATATAATTAAGGCGAGAATATTCTCGCCTTATTTATATTTAGGAGTATTTATGAAAAAAGACACGTCAAAGCTACTGGAGGAGCTGCAGAGCTGCTCGGATTTCAAACGCTTTTATAACGAAAATGCAGATAATTTCCCTAAGAAAAATCTATGTGACTATCTCGGGGAGCTGCTTGAAAAGCATTCGCTTAAAAAATCCGAGATAATAAAAAGATCAGAGCTCAACGAGATATACGCATATCAGATCTTTTCCGGCACAAGAGTACCTGACCGAAAGAAGATAATCAATATCGCCATAGCTATGGAGCTCTCACTTGACGAAGTGCAGAATCTGTTGAAATGTTCGGGTTATGCACCTCTGTACGCCAAGAATGAATTTGACTGTATCGTCATATACGGTATATGTCAAAAGCTTAACGTGGCGGATATCAACTACCTGCTATACGAGCACGGAGAAGACACACTATGAGATGTCCAAAATGCGGTAAGGAGCTGCAGGAAAACGCTCAGTTTTGTCTCTACTGTATGCACAGCTTGAAGGACAAGCCTGACGTAACTCCCGAAAAGCCCCGTAAAGCAACGAAATATCTTGTGCTTACCGTCATTATACTGTGTGCTATGGCCGTCATAGTGACGGGATGTTGTTATATCCTTAATACCTTAAGAGAAGAACCGCCGACAGAAAGCTCTATACTGCCCTCGGATACCGATGAAGCAAAGGATATAATACCCGTAGAAACTGCAGAACCCGAGGGAAGGGATACAACCGAGGATACCGCAGAAGATACGACCGAACCGCCTATTACCGAGGATGTAGAAACAAAACCGCTGTACACGTGGGCAACGGTGGAGGCTGAGGGCGGCGTTGCCGTTATCGGTCTTAAAGAAGGCAATTATAAGATAAGGGATTACGTCATTCCCGAAGCTATAGACGGTAAGACGGTGGTGGGTATAGACTTTGACGGTGATTATCATTATGATTCATGGGAAGGGGTCATTACCCTTGAGCTTCCGGATACGGTAACCTATATAGGACACGACGTTTTCCATAACTGCGAGCTTGAAAGCATTACTCTACCGGAGGGTTTAATATCTATCGGTGATCTTGCCTTTCAGGGTTCGGCACTTAAATCGATAATCGTACCCGATACCGTGACCGAGATAGGTGTTTCAGCCTTCTATTCATGCAGAGAATTAGAATATATAAAGCTCTCTTCCTCTATCACAAGGATAGAAAGCAATACTTTCTACGACTGCCAGGCTCTCACGGAGATAGATATACCCGAATCGGTAACGTATATCGACGGGTCGGCGTTTTACTGTTCCGAAAATCTCGCCAACGTTTATATTTATTCAACCGACATAGATATGGACGAATATGCCTTTGATCCCGAGTACCGAGAGGCAGATCTGACCATCTATGCCCGTGAAGGGATAGTACGGGAATATGCAGATAGAGAATATTATAATAACTCATACTACAACGATAGGTGGCGGGCAAAGCTGGTAGTATGGGACGGCAATAAAAATCAGTAAGTAAAGTACAGCTTACTGATTTTTTGTTTACATTATATAATTAATGTGTTATAATGATACGATAGAAAAATTATTCACGAGGAAAGCTATGCAGGATAAAAAGTTTAAGTTAGTTTCTCCATATTCTCCAACCGGCGACCAGCCCGAGGCAATAGACAAGTTGCTTGTTAAGCTTGATCGTGAAAAAGCATTGACTATCAGAAAGACAGTGGAGGCATTATAATGAAAAAAGTTGCTTTATGGGGCGTGTGGCACGTACACGCAGGACATTTTGTTGATATGGCAAGCCGCTACGGCGAAGTTGTCGGTGTTTGGGAGGACAACCGTGAATGGCAGGATGAGTTCTGCCGTAAGCATAATTTGTATGCTTATTCTTCCCTTGAAGAAATGCTTGAGTCGGATGTAGAAGGTGTTATCGTCTGCACCGAGACCTCAAGACATAAGGAGGTAATACTTAAGCTCATCGAAGCGGGCAAGCATATCTTTACCGAAAAGGTACTTGCCATAACAGACGAGGATGCTCTGGAGATCGCAGAGGCGGTAAAGAAAAGCGGACTTCTCTTTGCTATATGCTTCCCCAATATCGCCTACGGCTTCACCCAGACCATAAAGGCTGAGATCCTTGACAAGGGTCTGCTCGGCAAGGTGAACTCTGTACGGTTCCGTTATTCCCATACTGCGGCAAGTGAGGACGAATTGCCCCCACACTTCTACGACAGAAAGACTGCAGGAGGCGGCTCGGTCATAGACCACGGCGTGCACGGTCTGTCTGTTATATATCACCTATTTGGACTTCCCACAAGATACAAGTCGATGCTTTCTGTCTCTACAACAAACAAAGGCTCTCTTGAAAAGAACAAGGATATGGTGGAGGACAACTCGATTGCTGTCATGGCATACGATGACGGACTGATAGCAGTGAACGAATGTTCATCTGTAACCTCGGGACCGCTGACCATAGAGATATGCGGTGAGACGGGCCGCTGTCTCTTTACCTGCGATAAGCTGACCATGAAGCTTGAAGGTCAGGACGAGGTAGTAGTTGAGGAAAGTGCCCGTATGTTCCATCCCTTAAAGCAGTTTATGCTTGAGGATATAGACCCTGCCTTCGGTGTAGACACAGGCGTTGCGGTTACGTATATGGTAAACAGATTATATGAAAATCAGTAAGGATCACTCCTTACTGATTTCTTTTTATTTATACATAACTCCCATACACCATACTACCGCAAGTGCCGTCAGGGTTACAAGGGTATCTATGGTAACACCGTAGAACATGGGTTTGAGTCCCGCATTTTTAAAGTCGGTCAGGCTGGTAGACAAGCCTATTGCCGCAAGTGCGGTGACCATCAAAAACTTACTTGTATTTTTGATAACCGTAGCTGCCGCAACGGGAATACATCCCACGCTGTTGAGGATGGCAAGCGCCAGAAATCCGCATATAAACCAAGGGATTATCTTTGTGAGCTTGACCTTTTCTCCCTTGTTTTCGGTATTAAGCTGCTTACGCTTGATACGCATACTGATATATGCAAACACCAGTATGGTAGGGATAATTGCAACCGTTCGGGTGAGCTTGACCATAGTGGCAAAGTCCCCTGCCGCCTCGGAAAAAGCATATCCGGATGCCACAACGCTTGCGGTATCGTTGACCGACGTGCCTGACCATATGCCGTACCCCATATCGCCCATACCGAGGAGCTTGCCCATAATGGGATACACTGCCACCATAATCATATCAAAAATAAAGGTAGAGGACATAGCAAAGGCAACGTCCTTATCGTCAGCTTCAATAACCGGAGCAAGAGCAGCTACAGCCGAGCCTCCGCATATTCCCGTACCCGCAGATATAAGGTTGGAGAGCTTCCAGTTAAGACCGAATAATTTACGTATAAAATATCCTCCGCCAAAGCACATAGCAAAGGTGAACAGCATTACAAAGAATGTCATCTTGCCCACGTTCATGATAGTACCTATGGAAAGGGATGCGCCTAAAAGAATAATGGCTAACTTTAATATCTTTTTTGAAGTGAATTTAAGAGAAGGTTTTATCCACGCGGGATGAAAAAAGCTATTGATCAAAGTACCCATAAACAGCGCTATGATAGATGCACCCAGTAGCCCTCCGGGGATAAGCTTCTCTAAAAGAACCGACACCACGGCAACTCCGAAGCATATTGCAATACCGAGAATAAAAAGAAGATTGCTTTTTACCTTTGAACTCATAATTTTCTCCTTGTTTTTTACTTTTTCCTATTTATTTTATCATAACTTTATGATAAAATAAAGTTATTATATGGAATGACCTCATTCTTTTTATTTATTGAAGGTGTACTATGGATCAAAAGCTTCGTACCTTTCTGACCCTGTGTCAGACTATGAATTACCGTATTGCCGCAGACAAGCTGCATCTGTCCCAGCCAGCTGTTACAAAGCAGATACAAGCTTTGGAGAATGCATTGCATACAAAGCTGTTTATATATGACAGGCATACACTACACAAGACCGAAAAGTGCTTGCTGTTGGAGCGTTATGCCATATCTATGCAATATCAGTTTGAGGAGCTGCAGTTGGCTATCACGGGCAGAGAACGTTCAAAGCTCAGGGTTGGAGCAACCAAGACCATAGGCGATTACGTTCTTATAGATGCGATCAAAAACTATCTTCGTTCCCCCAACCACGAGCTGTCCCTTGTAGTTGACAACACCAAGAATCTGTTGCAGATGCTTGACGACAACCGCCTCGATTTTGCAATCATCGAGGGCAGATTCAGCAAGACAAAATACGATCATTATCTCATGCGTATGGAACCCTTTGTGGGTATATGCACAAAGAACAGCCCCCTGTGCGGCAAAGAGGTGACCATAGAGGAGCTCCTCTCGGAAACTATTATCGTCCGTGAAGAAGGCTCCGGTACCCGACGTATATTTGAAGAACGGCTTGCCGAAGCGGGATACGAGCTTGGTGACTTTACAAGACAGGTTTCTATCAGCAGCTTTGTGTCTATAAAGGCGTTAGTGCAAAGCGGCATAGGAATAAGCTTTTTATATCACTCGGTTATTGCAAACGACCCCTTGATAGGTACTTTTTCAGTTAAACCCTTGACCAAGCCTCATCCGTTCCACGTAGTATATACCAGAAACACTAATGCCAAACGCTATTCCGAACAATTTTTAAGTTGTCAGGATAAAGATTGAAATATCGTTAAAGCTATGGTATAATAATAAAATAGAAAATTTTTTCACGAGGAAAGCTATGCAGGATAAAAAGTTTAAGTTAGTTTCTCCATATTCTCCGACCGGCGACCAGCCCCAGGCTATAGACAAGCTCTCGGCAGGTGTCGAGGCAGGTCTTGACAAGCAGGTGCTTCTTGGTGTTACCGGCTCGGGTAAGACCTTTACTATGGCGAACATCATCGCCAACGTAAACAAGCCTACCCTTGTTCTTGCTCATAACAAGACCCTTGCGGCTCAGCTCTGTGCTGAGTTTAAGGGGTTCTTTCCCGAAAATGCGGTGGAATATTTCGTATCCTACGGCTTTTAGAGGCTAAATTTTAGTGCATTGTGTTCGTATAATCTCGTTTAGTCCGCTGAAACTTGTACAAAATGCACATGAAAATACACAGTTTTTCAACGCGGAAAAATCGTCAAAATGACCTGGTTCGTCATCAAACAAAATAAGCACATTTGAAAGTAGGGTAAAATGTCACCTAAGTTTCAAATGGACATCAAAAACACTTATGAAAAAAATGGAACTGTCAGTAGTCGGCAGTTCCATTTTTTGCGTATAAATCATTGACAGATAACCTATCATAGTGTATAATATTCATACCAACAGATGATAGGTGGTTGATGCTATGAATGAACTGATTAAATACATTAGAGCATCTGCGAATATGAATCAGGAACAGTTTGCTTCTGCTCTCGGTACTACTGTGCAATCTATAAACCGTTGGGAGAACGGAAAGACGCTTCCTAACAATATGGCACAAAAGCAGATATATCAGTTTTGCTTGGGCAATAATATTAACATAAGCGATCATAT
>JAFQHD010000049.1 GCA_017398145.1 Clostridia bacterium | reverse complement strand
CCCGAAAAGGATATGCCAAAGAAGGATGCAGATGATCTGTTAATTGATCAGATATTCGACAAGCCAAAACAAAAGGAGGAAAACACACATAAAAACCCCACGGTGGCGAAGACGACAAAACCCCGTCGGTCCGAGCCTTCCTCAAAGCCCAACAACAGATCCGCCGAGGGTACTGAAATGAGCACAAGACCGTCTGTTCGTAAAGAACTGCAGGATATACGAAATGCTCAGAGACAGAAAGAAGCGGAGACTCCTGTAAGAAACGACCGTACTGACCGTAACACGAATAACAACAGAAAAAGATATCCTCAGCACCGTCAGCAAAGCAATAAGAAACCGAGAACAAAGAAAACAAAGGAGAGATAACAAATGGCAAACTATGATGATATATTCGGCTCACCCGAAGAAAAGACCATTTCCGCTACGAACCGAAATCAAATGTCCCCCGATGAATGGGCGGCAATGAAAAGACAGGAAAGAAGTGATGCCTATGCCCTTGCAGATAAAACGGCAAAGGAGATAGTAAACGACCCGCAGAACTTCCGTGATTACCTTGATGTACAGAGCCGTTTTGACAGATATTCAGCCACCAATACTCTGCTCATATATGCTCATAACATCAATGCTACACACCTTCGTGACCGTAAATCTTGGAAGGATGCAGGTATTACGGTCAACAAGGGCGAGAAAGGTATTCCGATACTTGAACCCGGAGAAAGCTATGAACGTGATGACAATAGTATAGGAACCTATTACAACGTCAAGTGGGTATATGATATTTCACAGACAGATGCCGTACCCACGGCAGAGCCTACGGTCAACCGTGATGAAAGACAGATGCTTAAGGCATTGATAGCTAAGCGGAGCGTACCCATTGAGCTTGAGGATAATGTACCTCACGGTGCAATATATGACCACTCAAAGGGTAGGATCTTAGTACAGAAAGGGATGGAGGGGACCGATATATTCCGTTCGGTGTCCTTTGCTTTGGCTCATGCAGAGCTTGCACAAAACGATCCTTCATATACACCTGATAAGGCAGGCTTCAAAGCCTACTGTATATCATATATGCTCTGTTATAAATACGGTGTGGATACAAGAGGATATGATTTCAGACAGATTCCCGCTGAGCTTCGTAATGTAGACTCTAAAACATTACGTGCTGAACTGACCGATATTCGTAATACAATGAATTCTATCTCTTCACGTATAGCAAAGAATCTCGATCAGACTAAAAAGGAACCTAAAGCACAGGAGCGATAAATATGGGAAAGGAAGAAAAAAGACACCTGACTTTTGATAATCACCAACACGGAGTCATTGTGAATGCATTGAACGACAAACGAAATTCTCTCATAAAAGAAAACAGACCTACCGATATCGTAGATGAAGTTTTGCTCATTACCCTTGATGCTCCAACCAAGAAAGCAAGGTGTAAGGATGACAGGTAAATCAAAATATCTGATATATCTTTTAGGTATCATTCCCTGTGTATGGTTAGGGTTACTTGTAGCTCCTACAATTGATGGAGGACTAATACAGATAATATCCGATTTTTCCGATATCATATCCCATCCGTTCAGAATACGGTTATGCAAGGACAGTTTAACCACTGTCCTTGTTTTAATTGCAGCTTACGGTATGGGTATTGGAATTTATCTGTCTACCAAACGAAATTACAGACGAGGTGAAGAACACGGTTCTGCCAAATGGGGAGATGCTACAGAGGTGAATAAGAAATACAAAGCCAAGGAGAATGAACCGAATAAGGTGTTTACTCAGAATGTGGCAATGGGTCTAAACGGTAAAAAGCACCGCCGTAATCTCAATACGGTAGTTGTAGGCGGTAGCGGTGCGGGTAAAACAAGATTCTATGCTAAACCGAATCTGTATGAGGTATACCGTATTGTAAAAAGCAACGGAACCCCTTCTTCCTTTGTATGTCTTGATCCTAAAGGAGAGTTACTGAGAGATTCCGGTAATCTGTTGATAGAAAGCGGGTACGACGTAAGAGTATTGGATCTTATCAATATGCCTAAAAGCCATTGTTATAACCCCTTTGTATATCTGCGTGATGATAACGACGTGCAAAGGCTTGTTACAAACCTATTCAAGAGCACAACCCCTAAAGGAAGTCAAAGCAACGATCCCTTTTGGGATTCTGCTGCATCCATGCTCCTTATGGCATTGGTATTCTATCTTCATTATGAAGCACCCGAGGATGAACGGAACTTTCCTATGGTAATGGAACTACTTCGTGCAGGTGAGGTTCGTGAGGACGACGATATGTATGATTCTCCACTTGATATACTCTTTCAGAGGTTAGAAATGAGAGAACCCGACCACATAGCCGTAAAGTATTACAAGGATTATCACAGCGGTAGTGCAAAGACACTTAAATCCATTCAGATAACCCTTGCGGCAAGGCTTGAAAAATTCAACCTTTCCTCTCTTGTGGGGTTAACTGCGACAGACGAGTTGGATCTACCGAGCCTTGGCGAAAAGAAGGTAGCATTGTTCGCTCTTATCCCCGATAATGATACCTCCTTTAATTTCCTTGTCAGTATTCTATATACACAGCTCTTTCAGCAGTTGTTCTTTATAGCCGACCATAAGTACGGCGGTGCATTGCCTATCCCGGTACATTTTCTTATGGACGAATTTGCAAATGTTTCTCTGCCCGATGATTTTGACAAGATACTTTCGGTTATGAGATCCCGTAATGTGTTTGTATCAATCATTCTGCAGAATATAGCACAGTTAAAGGCTCTGTTTGAAAAGCAATGGGAAAGTATAATCGGTAACTGCGATGAGTTTCTGTATCTTGGCGGTAACGAACAAAGCACACACAAGTATGTGTCCGAGCTGTTGGGTAAGTCCACTATTGACACAAACACCTACGGTAAATCCACAGGTCACAGCGGTAGTTACAGTACTAACTATCAAAACACAGGTCGTGAGCTTATGACCCCTGATGAAGTCCGTATGCTTGATAATCAAAAGGCTTTGCTTTTTATACGAGGTGAGAGACCTGTTATTGATAACAAGTACGATATATTAAAGCATCCGGCTGTAGCATTAACACCCGATGGTAACGGTAAACCGTACATTCACGGAAGTACCGGAAATGCAAGCGGTCATATTGCGATAGAGATAACCGAAATATCCTACACGGACGATGACATATACGAGGATATACCGGAAACAACATATGAGCTTCTGACCAATGAAGAGTTAGAAGCAATTTATTTAACAGATTAGGAGAAAAGAAAATGAAAAACAATAAAAAAATACTTGCCGTTTTTATAGCGGTAATCCTGATAGCATCCTGTTTTGGCTTGAGTGTATCTGCAGATACGGGAGATCCTTTACAGGTAATAAACAACCTGTCCGACTTTATCTTCGGACTTATCCGAGCGGTAGGTCTGATACTCCTTGGTTGGGGTATCGTGCAGATAGGTATATCCTTGAAAGGACATGACCCAAGCCAGAGAGCTAACGGTTTTCTCACCTTGGCAGGCGGTGTTATCATTACCTTTGCTAAAGAGATTTTGACACTTATTACGGGGTGATATATAAAATAAAACAGATGCGGTTTGTAGCCGCATCTGTTTTACACTCTTGTATGAAAATTACATTTTCAAATAAAGCCTATTGACCATCTTTCGTAAATAGTGTATATTTTAATCACAGATAGGTTTATCACATAGAGAGGATTTATTATGTCTATAAAAAAGTTATTGAATGAAATTGATTTGTTAACTGAAGAAGAAATTGTTTCTGATACTTTCAGAGAGAAAATACTATTAAAAGTACCTTCATTATCTGCATCTGATGTGCGCCGTTTTTCCTGCAGTATCAGTAAATTTAAGGAGCTCACACCAGATTATACTTTAAAATGTATACTCTTGTATTCAATATGGGATCCAAATAATGTTATAGACTTTGCACGTAGAAAAGGAGTATTTAGGTATAAAGCATGGGGTCTTACAAATAATACGGCTCTATATTTATTAAAGAAAATATTGACTTATTCAGAACAACTAAATTTACCCGAAAAAGCTATTGAATTTATAAAAATGAAAATACAATTATCTTGGATGTTTGATTTTTATAAAAAAACAGAAGAGAAAATAATAAAGTTTATCCAAAAATATCATAAAAATCGACACAGGATGAAATTTGGAGATGTATTTATCGAAGAATGTCTATTCAAAGAATTGTTAGCATATATTGATATTGTATTTCATAATTACCCTACATATCACGATCCCAAGGACAAACACAAATTGAGTGGATACAGTCCAGAAGAAATTGCCGAAAGTGTTTCTTATATTATATTTCTGTATGATAATATTATAGGTATTAAAGATAATATTGTATTTAAAATAAACCCTAGCCAAGTAAACTCAAAAGATATAAATAATCTCATTCTATTAGGATGCCAAATATGTCAATTGCAAGAATGGGAGGTATGTATTGATTATTTTGATTATAAAGTCAATAAAATTGACCGCAAATACCTAATTTATGCAAGCGATGAACTATTTGAAAAAAGCATTCGATTAGGTTTCATTAGAAAATCAATGCAAACAGCAGTATTTAAACAAAATTTTTATCTACATAATAAAGATGTGAAAGGCATCCAAGATCGTATTGATTATATATATAACAATTTAGGTGATGATCTGATAAAAACAATCGGATCTGGTGTTATCAAAAGATATCGTCTGGAGCTTCCTGAACCAATATTTGAAGCATTCAGTAATAAAACAAATGAGTTATTTATAGAAGAAATCCTGGACATATCACTTTTAGCGAATGAGATGATTATTCCTTATGATGAACTATTGGAAAAACAAATTACTTCAAATTGCACATTAAAAGACGTTGTAATGTTTAAAAGATTTTTTCTCATTATAAGTTTAGTTATTGAAAAATTGCTTTATAAACAAAAAGATAAATCCATGATTATTTCTTCATTAGTGCCCAACTTTAGTAGAGAAATTCTTTTTGATTTTTTGGCTAACAAATATGTGAATGATAAAGATAAAGCAGCGGAGCTTATAGAATTATTCTCTTATACAAAAAGCAATAAGTTGGATTTACAATATACACCATTATTTAAATGCGAAAGAGGTTTTTCTTTTCCTGCTACTCTATTAGCTCATTCAAACCTATTAAGGAATTGTATTGCGTATTCATATCTATCGAACAATAAAATAGTCAATAAATTTGACAAAGAAAATTTGGTCATTGAATGTAAAAACGTATTTGAAAACTCACAACTTGAATATTCGGTTTTTACAAATAAAAAAATCAAATATAATAATATTAGTGGAGAAATCGATGTTCTGGTTGTTTCAGATACAGACATATATATAATTGAATGTAAATCACCTTTAGAACCTACAAGTAATTTTGAAATTCGAGCAACATACGACCATTTAATTAAGGCATCAAAACAATTGGATTTTTTATTGCAATCATTCAACGATACAGCTTTTTTGAATAATTATTTGAAAAATCTTGGTATAAATAATAATCCACGATCAATACATACATGTATCATTTTAGGTAATCGGTTATTTAATGGTTATACTATTAAATCTCATCCTATACGATATATACGTGAATTAGATATGATACTTAATAAAGGATATGTAAATTCAAATAAAGGTCGTTGGAGATTATGGGAAAACAATAAATTTACTAATGATGATCTTTTAGAATTTCTTTCCTCCGAATATAAATTTGCTAAAGTAAGCTTAGATTCGCTGAAAAAAAGGTATGAAACCATGTATTTCGAAGGAAAAGAATTATCTTTTGAAACATATCAATTTGACCAACAAAACACTATCAAAGAATACGATAAATGTTTTGTTGTGGAAAATAGAAATGGTGAAACTTCAATAGAAGAAACAATAATTGATATATAAAATAATAACAAAAGAAACTCTAAACGGAAGTCCCACCGTTTAGAGTTTTTTATATATACAAATTCATAAAAGATAGGAGTTGATTAAAACGTGTCAGATAACTGGGTCGTTCAAAATCTTGAAAATGCTTTGGATACTTGGAATGACAAATTGACCGAAATATGGTCACTTATAACACAGTCGCCTGAGAGCTTTAAGGGTGGTACTATATGGAATGTTATGACCAACATTCACGATGCGGTACAGGCGATTGGTTTGGGACTACTGGTCTTGTTCTTTGTTGTCGGTGTTATGAAAAGCTGTGGTTCCTTTGCTGAAATGAAAAAGCCTGAGATAGCATTAAAACTATTTATCCGTTTTGCTTTGGCAAAGGGTGTAGTCACCTACGGTTTAGAACTGATGATGGCTTTGTTCCAAATAGCACAAGGGTTGATATCAAGAATTATGTCAGTGGCAGGTATGACAATGGTACCCAATACGAACTTGCCAACAGAAATAGTTGAAGCAGTTGAGAATTGCGGGTTCTTTGAGTCCATACCCTTATGGGCGGTAACATTAATTGGCGGTCTCGTCATAACCGTACTGTCCTTTATAATGATACTTACGGTATACGTCAGATTCTTTAAGCTGTATATGTATACGGCAATAGCACCGATACCCTTTTCAACGTTTGCAGGAGAACCCTCACAAAGTGTGGGTAAAGCATTTATAAAATCTTATGCCGCAGTTTGCCTTGAAGGTGCTATTATAGTTCTCGGTTGTATTATCTTTACCTTGTTTGCCGCTTCTCCTCCAGCGGTTGATCCAAGTGCGGCGGTGGTAACGATGGTATGGAGTTATGTCGGAGAGCT
>JAFQHD010000048.1 GCA_017398145.1 Clostridia bacterium | reverse complement strand
GGTCAAAGAACACAAGCTCGGAGAGCTTATGTCTGTACTGTTCAAGACGGTCTACCCTTGTTTTATTGACCTTGATATCCTTTATCTCGTCAAGCTCCTGTCTCAATTCGTCAAGGAAAAGGGGGTCAATGACCTTGTGTATATTCTCTATAGAGGTATAATGCATACCGCCGCTGCGACGGGTCTCGGGGTTAAGAGTGCTTTCAAAAACCGCACCGAAGATGGTGGGACTGATATCGCTCCAGTCAAAATCTTCGCTTGCGTTATGCAGCAAGAGGTCACGGATGTTATCACTAAACTGGGGTATCTCAATTCTTTCATCGGCAAAAAGACCGCCGTTGACGTAAGGAAATGACAAAAGCAGCTCGTTTTCGTAAGGATCTCTGTCCTCTACCTTGGTATCAAGTATTCTGAACAGATCTATCAGCGCACGGCGCATATCACGGGCCGGAAACGCCTTGATATAATCGTGAAATTGAGTATGACTGCCGAAGATACCCGCATCCTCGGCATAAAGACAGAATACGAGACGGACACAAAGCATATTAAGGCTCTTTAAGGTCTCGGGATCATCGGGGTGGATATACAGCTTGAGTATCTCGTCATAGAGCTTGCCTACAAGAGCACCTGCCTTGATGGATACCTCCATCTCACGTTTGATGTTTTCGTCCTCGGTATCCACCAAGAACATAAGACGGTAATATTCCTTTGGCAGATCCTTTAAGAATATTTCTTCCGGCTCACCGTTGGGCTTCTCCATATCATAGACCAAAAATTCCTCAAAGTTACAGGTTATTATCCAACGAGGTCTCTGTGAATAAGGCAGAGCCGCAGAATATCTCTGTGCCTGCTGAAAGGGTGTAAGTAAGCTTCCGTCAGACTGCTTGATACCCTTACGCAGATCTTTGTTTCTTCCCTTCTGTTCGATAAGAACGTGGGTAGCGGGAATATGAGCGTCAATAAAACTGGTATGGTCAAGGTGTACCTGTTCTTCGAATATGATATACTGCTCGGGATGCTCTACTCCCAATATATCACGAAGCAGAGACAACCAAAAAGACTGGCTCTCTCCCTTTTCATAACCCTTATCCTTCCAATATTCAGCAAACACTTTGGCGTTTGTACGTCTTTCTGTATCCTTCATTTCGGTCTCCTATGGTAATTTATAGATATATTATAACATTAATAATTTGTTTTGTAAACCTTAAAAGACATAATATATTCATAATTGACTTTATACATTCTATATGCTATACTGTAATCAGTAAATCTCGAAAGGATGTATCACTATGGGTAGACTTTTAGGCGCGCACGATTCGGACGAGTTAGATCGCCCCGATTTAAATAAATGTCCTGATTGCGGATGCTTTTTTCCGCAGGATAACTGTCCTATATGCGGTAAGGAATGTCCCGAGGAATTCCGCGCGGGCAACCGTAAGGCTGTAAAGCCTAAGAAAAGACGCGGCTCAAACTCAGGCAGAGTTACCTTTGTAGAATGGTATCACAGCTGGTGGTTTATAGCCATAATGATGTTCGTTATGCCTGTTGTGGGTATTATTTTGCTGATAACCAGTCCCCACAAAAAAGGCTCAAAGATACTTTTTGTCGTTATTGCCGTTCTGTACTCGATATTACGAACCTTCCTCGGCAGCGGTATGCTGGGCGGTTTGGGAAATATGTTTACCGAACCGGTTGAGCGAATGAGCTTTGAAGAATACTCCGAAAAGTGCATTGAAATAACTCCTGAGGAATACTTCAGAAACAGAGAAAAGTACAATGATGAATTTATTTCTATGACCCTTACAGTAAAGGAAGGGTTTGTTGATGCAATGGGTTATTATTCGAAGGAAGAATACACCACATATTATATCTGTACCGACGGCGAAGGAAATGAGTTTGAGATTATGATCCGCGACTGTGAAAAGGAACCCGAGAACTATATCAAGGGGGACATTATTACAGTATACGGTGAGGGCGCGGGAACACTTGCGCTTGATGATCTCAATTATGAAACACATTCGGCACCCTGTATATATGCGGCGCACATTATAAATTGAATGCAGAATGCAGAGTGCAGATCCATGACACCCCGTATCTTTGATACGGTTGGTGGAATTATACAGCGAAATGGCGTAAGCCATGAAGTCGTAGTGCAGAATTAATGACAAAAAGGTTACCTTGAAGGTAACCTTTTTTACGTCACTATTCGTATTTTATCAATGCCGTAGTATCTGAAAAGCTCGATGGCATTTTCGTCTATTATCTCGCCGCAGACCGCTATAGGAACTGCTGGGGGACAGGAAACCGATGGGGCGGCTAATACTCGTCCGAGTGCTTCGCCTGTGTCTACGAGCTTACTTTTTGACATTATAGCCTGTCTTGGGGTCATAGCTGACTTGAGAGGCTTGAGCTTTGGCAGTGTATCTGTTATAGGAGATCGCCTGTTGATATTTACAAGTACCGATATG
>JAFQHD010000047.1 GCA_017398145.1 Clostridia bacterium | reverse complement strand
TGTTCTCGTTGTTATCGGTGGTCTTGGTGCAAGCAACAACAGAGAATGCGAGTACGAGTGTTAAGAGTAATGCGATGATCTTCTTCATTTTTAGATCTCCTTTAATTTTTATTGATAGACCAGCTATCATTATTTTCGTTGTAGGACAGTGTATAGACCGTGGCTTTGAAGTCGTCCGTTACTGTCAAGGTGCAGTCATTAAGTACCTCTATATTGATATTCCAGATAAGCGTAACGCTGCCTTTAATATCCTCGCCGTTATAACCTTCAAGGCTGCCGTTGGATACCGTTACAGAGGATCTTCGGTTAAGGCTGAGCTCAACGGGAATCTGCGTACCGATATATCTTGCAGTCATGGGTGCCGATGCAGATATGTTGACATCAGGGTCTGTGAAGCTGAGATACATCGGGAAAACCGATACCAATATAATAATACAAGCCGCTATAGAAATCAAGCTTTTATAGCTGAATGCTTTTTTTTGCGGTTTTCTGTTAAGTACTTTTACCGCTAAATCAGCAGGTGCTTTGATGCTTTTGTAAGCATCGCTGTACTTGTACCCGGCCATCTTATCCCTCCTCTGTTAGTTTTTCTTTCATCATATCTCTTGCACGCATAAGCCGCATTTTGACCGCCGACAGGCTTATGCCGAGAAGCCTTGTACACTCCTCGATGCTGTAGCCCTCGTAATAGTGAAGAATTATAACATCCTTATATTTTGCAGGCAAATCAGCGAGTATCTCTGTCAACTGAACGTATTCTTCGGCTTTGGTATCATCTGCTATAACGTCCCGTATCTCATCAATATCAAGATGCATCCTGATCTTACGGTGCCTTGATATATCGTGGCAACGGTTGATGCAGACTCTTATGAGCCAGGCTTTTATATGCTCATCGTCCTTGAAGTGTTGTTTTGCTTGAGAATATCTGATGAAAACATCCTGACATGCATCCTCGGCATCCTCGCGGTTAGCGGTATGCGTCAGAGCAAGTCTGTACAGCATATCCGAATATCGCTCAAAGGCTTCGGTCAGGCTCATCTGTATATGCTTTTGGAAGTCCACTGTCTGTCCTCCTATACTGTAAACGATCAATAATATCAAAAGGTCACAAAAATAATAACATTTTTTTTGAAAATTTGCAATAGCTAATGCTTGGGTCGTTGACACTTAATAAATAATGTAATATAATTTTGTCGGAAAGGAGGAATTAATATGAATTTTTTCAAAAACAGGCCTTTGGCGATATGTTGTTTTATATTCTTGTGTGTTTATTATTTATCCTATTATCTTCCTCCTTGGGTAAAGCTGATAATAATCGCCGTGTCAGTTGTTGTCGGCGTTGTTTTCTTCAGAAGACGGCTGTTTGTGACTGTATGTTCTTTATCTGTGGCTGCTGCATGTGTTTTTGGGTACTTCTATTATGATGTACATGTTTCAAACGCTTCTGAGATGCCCTGCGAAGCAACTGTAGAATTTGAGGTCCTTGATATATCGTTTTCAAACGATTCTATCGCATACGTTGATGGCAAGAGTACAGACGGATATAAAGTACACTATACCGTTTTTGGATCTCCTGAAATTTCTGCAGGTGATGTTATCCGCGGTGAGGTCGTGTACAAGAATATTGAACAGACGGATGATTTTGATGTTGAGAGATATTATAATTCGAAGGATATATGGCTGGAGGCTGAAGTTGAAAACCCCGAGACAGTCGGTCATAATGACAGCATTATCCGCAATTTTATATCCTCGGTACACGGTTTCTGCGCAGATGCTTTCAATAATTATACCAATGAAGAAACAAGCGGGATTCTTTCCGCGTTATCTATTGGTGACAGATCAGAGTTAGACGAAAGTATAACAAGAGACTTCAGAAGAGCGGGGTTATCACATATGCTTGCCATAAGCGGTATGCATCTCTCTGTAATAATGGGATGTATCGTTATGTTTGCCGATCTGTTTTCTTTGGATAAGAGATGGAGCTCTGCGGTCGTTATTGTCATTTGTATATGCTATATATTTATTGCCGGTGCATCCTCCTCTATATTACGTGCAGGTATAATGTTCATAATTATGTCTATGGGCTCTTTGTTCAGGCGTCCATCCGATTCGCTGACAAATCTGATGTTATCGGTAACTCTTATTATTTTATTTTCACCTTCGGCTGTTTTTGATACCGGATTGATCCTGTCCTTCACGGCTACACTCGGTATCATTGTTGTAGTGGGTAAATATATGCGTAAGGTCAAAAACGAAAGACAGGGCTTGCTCGGTAAGCTGTGGAGCTGTATTCTCATCTCACTTATTACGACATTATCTGCACATGCATTCAGCTTTATTCCTCTGTTATTATTCTTTGACAGCTTTTCTGTTATATCGATACTGTCTAATCTGTTAATATCTCCCGTAATTACGGTGATCTTATTCGCTATACCTTTGTTCCTTGCGGTATCAAAGATTCCGCTTGTCGCTGCGGGAATCGGTTATGCCCTTGATCTCGTAACGGGAGTTATGATTTGGACGGTAGCTAAGATAGCCGCCGTGCCAAACGCTCTTGTAGAGCTTAATTATCCCTTTGTTCCTTTTACGCTGATCTCTATTGCTGTCGGCATTGTCTTTATATTTGTTTTCAAGAAACGGAATGCTTTTCTGATGCCGTATTTATGTTGGTTTGTTACATTTATCGTTGCGTTTTCCGTATATAATATAAATTTATCGAATAAATGCGACGTAGTGATGTACTCGGAGGCTTCAAGTGATGCTGTAATTATGCGTAATTCCAAAGGTTGTATTTATCTTGATCTCGGAAAGGGCAGTGCTTCCTCCGAAAAGAGAGTGTTTAAAGTCATAAAGGACGAGTTATACGTAAATGAACTTGATTGCTGGGTAATTACGGATTACTCGAATTCTATCATCAAGTCCGCTAATGAACATATGAATGAATTTTATATCAGAAATATATACGTACCGACTCCCTACGATGATGTAAGCAAAGCAGCGGCAGAAGAATTAAAATACAATGCGGGCAGAGAAAATGTAAATATCGTTTATTATGATTATACAGAGGTATTAACGATCAATAATATTAAGGTCTGCATAAATGAGCCTGTCAGATTTGAGGAGAGCTCTGTATCTGTACCGTCTGCACAAATAGAGTATGGAGGTAGGGAGATCTCCTATGTCGGATGCGGATATTTTGACTACGGTGATCCGTATGAAGCATACGATATTCTGTATATGGGTGAATGCGGCACCAAGCGAAAGCAAAAAGAATCTCCGCATGTGACCTGTAACGCTTCTTTTGTTGCTGAAAATAATGAGGTCGCATCAAAGAATATAGAGAATGACAGCTTCTTTTTTACCGATAAGGATAATAGAGTTAAGATCAGAATATCACGGTAGTGTAAATTTTTTATATTCAGGTTGAAAAAATCAAACTATTGTAGTATAATAAATATAATTATATATTTACAGGTGAAATGTTTATGTCAATTAAAAGAACAGAGCTTGTCAAGGGCGTTTTTCTGAATGTCTGCGATACTCCGAAATTCAAAAACAACTATCTGTCAATTTCCTTTGCTCAACCTCTAAGTCGCGAAAGTGCATCCATGAATGCTCTTCTGCCGCTAATACTTACCAGAGGCACCGTGAGTTATCCTACTATGGAAAAAATGAGTGCTGCACTTGATAATCTCTACGCAAGCACTATCAATACCCGTTGCTTTAAAAAGGGTGAGGTGCAGTTTATCGGCTTCAACTGCGGGATACTTTCAAACAGCTATGCAACCGATGATTGTGATATATTCGGCGGTACGCTCGATATACTCCACGAGGTGATATTCAAGCCCTATACAGAAAACGGTCTTTTCAGCGAGAAATATCTCGATACCGAAAAGAAGAATCTATGTGACCGTATCGCCGCACAGATCAATAATAAGACATCCTACGCCATAACCCGTGCAAATCAGGAGATGTGTAAGGACGAGACCTACGGTATATCGGCTATGGGCGATATTGAATGTATTGAGTCGATTGATAATGCGAAGCTCTTTGAGCATTACAAGAATATAATCGAGACCTCTCGTATAGAGATATTTTTTGTGGGTGAGTACAGCGACGAGATCGAAGCCAAGATAAAGAGCGCTCTGTGCTTTAGCCCCAGAACCCCCTGCGCTCTTGAAACCACCGTTGTCAGAAAAGCTGATAAAGTAAAAGAGATAACAGAGGGTCAGAATGTAAATCAGGCTAAGCTTTCCATCGGCTTCAGAACAGGCAAGGTACTGTCCGACGGTGATTACTTCAAGTTTGTCCTTTTTAATGAAGTATACGGCGGATCTCCCACAAGTAAGCTGTTTATGAACGTAAGAGAAAAGCTCAGTCTCTGCTATTACTGCAAGTCTATTCCCGAGCCTCAGAAGGGTGTTATGATCGTAACTGCCGGTGTTGAGGAGACAAATAAGGAAAAGGCACAGAATGAGATCCTTTGTCAGCTTAATGATATCTGTGAGTGCAAGATAACGGACGAAGAGTTTGAATCTGCCGTATGCTCCGTGCTTAACGCATACAGAGAGATAGATGATAATCCCGAAAGTATCGAGAGCTGGTATCTCGGCAGGATGCTTTCCGGACTTACCACCACGCCTGCTGAGACTTCCGAGCAGATAAAGTCCTGTACGAAGGAAGATGTTGCCGAAATGGCAAAGGGTATCACTCTTGATACCGTGTATTTTATGAAGCCCGAGGGTAATGCCAATGAATAATGTTATAGAAAAATCAAGCGCGCTTCTTCGCGAGAAGTATTATTACGTTAAGCATAAGAGCGGTCTTGATATATATGTTTTCCCGAAGAAGATGGCAAGCACATATGCTCTCTTCGGAACAAAATACGGCTCTGTTGATTCAAGATTCAAGAAGCTATCGGATCCGGATTTTATTGAGGTTCCTGCAGGTATTGCTCATTTTCTTGAACATAAAATGTTTGAAAATGAGGACGGCGTTGATACCTTTGCGAGATTTGCAAAGACAGGCGCACAGGCAAATGCATATACCTCCTTTGGTATAACTGCGTACCTTTTTTCTGCTACCGAGAGAGTATACGAGTCTCTTGATATACTTCTTGATTACGTTACACACCCCTATTTTACAAAGGAAAATGTTGATAAGGAGCAGGGAATAATAGCACAGGAGATCAGAATGTGTGAGGATAATCCCGGACGAGCATTATCCTTTAATCTTCTCAAATCTATGTATTCCGATCACAATATCCGTATCGATATTGCAGG
>JAFQHD010000046.1 GCA_017398145.1 Clostridia bacterium | reverse complement strand
CTGACCTGCCTTGGTCTTGGGCTCGATAGCAACACGGATAACGGGTTCAGGGAACTCCATAGACTCAAGGATGATAGGATGCTTTTCATCACAGAGTGTATCACCTGTGGTGGTGTTCTTTACACCAACGATAGCAGCGATATCACCTGCGTAACAAATGTCAATGTCCTTACGGTCATTAGCATGCATCTGAAGAATACGTCCGCAACGCTCACGGCTGCCCTTGGTGGAGTTGTAAACTGTGGTACCAGCCTCAACTGCACCGGAGTAAACTCTGAAGAAGCAGAGCTTACCAACAAAGGGGTCGGTCATGATCTTGAATGCGAGTGCGGAGAAGGGCTCGTCGTCAGAAGAATGTCTTACATCCTCTTCCTCGGTCTCGGGGTTGATACCCTGGATCGCAGGAACGTCGAGAGGAGAAGGCATATACTCGATAACTGCATCGAGAAGCTTCTGAACACCCTTGTTCTTATAAGAGGTACCGCATACTACGGGTACGATCTTGTTGTCGATGGTAGCCTTTCTGAGGACTCTCTTGATGTCTTCCTTGGAAGGCTCTTCACCCTCAAGGTACTTTTCCATAAGATCGTCATCCTGCTCTACGACGGTCTCGATGAGGGCAGCTCTGTACTCCTCAGCCTTTTCCATCATATCTGCGGGAATGGGCTCTGTACGCATATCCTTACCGAGGTCATCGTAATAAACCTCAGCATTCATCTCGATAAGGTCGATGATACCCTTAAAGGTATCCTCTGCACCGATGGGGAGCTGAATGGGAAGTGCGTTACACTTGAGTCTGTCCTTCATCATCTGTACAACACGATAGAAGTCAGCACCCATAATGTCCATCTTATTTACATAAGCCATTCTGGGAACACCGTACTGGTCAGCCTGGCGCCATACAGTCTCGGACTGAGGCTCAACGCCGCCCTTGGCACATAAAACTGTTACAGAACCGTCCAGAACACGAAGAGAACGCTCAACCTCAACAGTGAAGTCAACGTGACCGGGGGTGTCGATAATGTTTATACGGTGCTTTGCGAACTGGTTGTTAGCGCCCTGCCAGTAGCAGGTTGTAGCAGCGGAGGTGATTGTGATACCTCTCTCCTGCTCCTGCTCCATCCAGTCCATTGTTGCGGAGCCGTCATGTGTCTCACCGAGTCTGTGGTTAACACCTGTGTAGAACAGGATACGCTCGGTGGTAGTGGTCTTACCCGCGTCGATATGTGCCATAATACCGATATTTCTGGTATTTTCTAACGAATACTGTCTAGGCATTTTAAACTCCTTTTATATACACGTTTCGACTGGCACAAATTAATATCTGTAATGTGCAAAAGCTCTGTTAGCTTCAGCCATTCTGTGAGTTTCTTCCTTCTTCTTGAAAGCGCCGCCGGTAGAGTTGATCGCATCAACTATCTCGCCTGCGAGCTTCTCTGCCATGGTTCTCTCACTGCGGTTTCTGGAATATGTTCTGATCCAACGCAGACCAAGTGTCTGTCTTCTCTCTTCACGAACTTCCATAGGAACCTGATAAGTGGAACCGCCGATTCTGCGAGCCTTAACCTCGAGAACAGGCATTACATTGTTGAGAGCTTCCTGGAATGCTTCCAGTGCGTTCTTGCCGCTCTTCTCCTCTACGATCTTGAATGCATCGTAAACGATCTTCTGAGCAACACCTCTCTTGCCGTCATACATAATGTTGTTGATAAGCTTGGTAACAAGCTTAGAATTATACATAGGATCCGGCAGAACGTCTCTCTTAGAAATCTGACCTCTTCTAGGCATGATCTTCCCTCCTTCATAAAAATGATATCACAGGTACTCGAAAATTTGTTTTTCGTAGATGCTTATTCGGAGTCAGGAATACAAAATTATATCAATAAGTTGATAGCATGTATAACCGACCTTAAGCAATCCTTGTGATGTGATTATTTACCTGCTTTAGGTCTCTTAGTGCCGTACTTGGAACGGCTCTGTCTGCGTGCGTCAACGCCCTGTGCATCGAGCGTACCGCGGATGATGTGGTAACGTACACCGGGGAGGTCACGTACCCTACCGCCACGAATAAGTACTACAGAGTGCTCCTGCAGATTGTGGCCGATACCGGGAATATAAGTGGTTGCCTCCATACCGTTGGTAAGTCTTACTCTGGCGATCTTACGAAGAGCAGAGTTAGGCTTCTTAGGGCTGGTGGTTGTAACCTTTGTGCAAACGCCGCGCTTCTGGGGAGCAGACTGATTGGTAGGTCTGTTTGTGAGGCTGTTGAAGCCCTTCTGAAGCACGGGAGCCTTGGACTTATAGGTCTTGTCCTGACGTCCATGTCTGACTAACTGGTTAAAGGTTGGCATGCTACAACTCCTTTCTTAAGTATTTATAAATTTTTGCGTACGAAAAGCTATGTGCATTTCGACACAAGATAGATTATAACACTATAAGGATAGAATTGTCAAGATAAATTCCCCTTATACAAAGTTTTTTTACATTTAGATAAATATTTGCCCGAAAATGTATTTATTTTCATTTTATACGGTGAAGTGCGCGGCGGAATTGGAAGAAAAAGAGCAGAGCCGTAAATGTCACGGCTATGATATCCGCCACAGGCTCGGCAGTATATACGCCTACCGTGGGGTCACTTATGATACGGGGCATTATATATATTAAAGGTAATAAAAGCACGAACTTTCTCACCACAGCCACGGTTACCGAGGACAGAGCCTTGCCCAGTGAAACGAAGGTCATCTGGCAGGCGATCTGTATACCGAACAGCAGCATTCCGCCAAAGTAGATGCGTATAACTCCCGAAGCAAAATCGATAAGCGCCCTGTCCTGCGTAAATACTGCGGCAAAGGAACGGGGCATGAGCATCACGAGGCTCCATAGAAGCACCGAATAGCAAAGACAGGAGACAAGCAGCAGCTTAAAGGTCTTTTTAACTCGGTCCGCGTTCTTTGCACCGTAGTTATAGCTCAGTATTGGCTGAGCACCCTGCGCTATCCCCTGCAGAGGCAGCATGGCAAATTGCATTACGCTCGTAAGAATGGTCATGGCACCCACCGCAATGTCTCCGCCGTAGCCTAAAAGCGAGGAGTTGAAGCAGACCGATATAACGCTTTCGCTTGCCTGCATTACGAAGGTTGCAAGACCGAGAGCAATACAGGGCAGTATGAGCTTTGGGGATACTATGAGATTTTTCGCCCTTAATCGAAGTACGGGCTTCTTCGAACATAAGAAGGACACTATCCACACACAGGACATACCTTGAGATAATATCGTAGCAAGCGCTGCACCCTTAACGCCCATATCAAGTCCGTATATAAACAAAGGATCGAGTATGATGTTTGTCACCGCGCCTATGGCTACCGATATCATAGATATCTTGGTAAAGCCCTGTGCGCTGACAAATGAGTTCATACCTAAGGTGAGTTGAACGAAAAGTGTGCCCAAGGCATAGATATTCATATACTCTACGGCATACTCTATCGTATTTTCGCTTGCTCCGAAGGCAAGCAGAAGCTTTTCGTTAAATATAAGCAGAATGACGGTAAGTACAACAGATATTATTATCTGCAACCCAAAGCATCCTCCGAGAGTCTTTTCTGCCTTGTCTGTCTCCTTTTGCCCCATAAATATGGATGCTCTGGGAGCACCGCCCGATGCAACGAGAGCTGCAAAGGCGGACACTATCATTATGATAGGCATACATACGCCTACTCCCGTCAGCGCAAGGTCTCCCGTTTCGGGAATATGACCGATATAGATACGGTCAACTATATTGTATAGCATATTGATAAGCTGTGCCGCAACGGTAGGGACAGCTAATTTGAACAGCAGCTTGCCTATGGGTGCCGTTCCCAGCATTTCTTTGTTATCTGTCATTTTTCTTCTCTTATCCTGTAGTTATCTATTTCGTTGTGAGACTTAAATACGATTACATTCTTATCCCTGTATTTTTCAATTAATTCATAGGTATGAGGTAAAGTTTTTTTGGGGAAATCAAGTATCCATGTCTTGAATTCTTCGTCAAGCTCATCTTCGACCCAAGGCATGTCATCCCGTTTTTTGCCGATACGGTTACGAACGCCCTGTAAGCATACCTCTGTGGGAAGGTCAAGGAGAAACACCGTGTCGCAACGCTTGAATCTCACCTCAAGTGTGCGATCATAGTTTCCGTCTATTATCCACTCGTCCTTGTCTAAAATTTCGGATAATTTTTCATCGAATCCTTCACGGCTGATATTCGTTTTATCAGGCTTATGCCATATCATATCGAGGTGATATAAAGGCAAGCCCGTTTCATCCCGCAAGCGTCGCGCGAAAGTACTTTTCCCTGCTCCGGGACAACCGATGACTAATATTTTTTTCATAATATTTCAAGCAAAAGGACTATGACAAAATCATAGTCCTTAAATAATTAATACAGCTTTGCGCCTGCGGGGATATGATTATCTACCATTAAGAGGTGGAGCTTTTCTTCGCCCTCCTCGGTGTGGATGGCGGAAAGAAGCATACCGCAGGATTCGATTCCCATCATAGGTCTGGGAGGAAGATTGGTGATTGCGATAAGGGTCTTGCCAACCAGCTCTTCGGGCTCATAGAAAGCGTGGATACCGCTCAGTATTGTTCTGTCGGTGCCTGTACCGTCGTCAAGTGTGAACTGCAGAAGCTTCTTGGACTTCTTGACAGCCTCACAAGCCTTTACCTTAACTGCACGGAAGTCGGACTTAGAGAAGGTCTCGAAGTCAACGAAGTCTGCGAAGAGAGGCTCGATCTCTACCTTGGAGAAGTCGATTACCTCAGGCTCAGCCGCTGCAGCTGCCTTGGCCTCGGTCTTTTCCTTCTTGGGAGCATCGGTGGGCTTCATAGTGGGGAAAAGAAGAACATCGCGGATGGATGCGGAATCGGTAAGGAGCATAACGAGTCTGTCGATACCGAAGCCGAGACCGCCCGTAGGAGGCATACCGTACTCAAGAGCATTGATGTAGTCGTAGTCTACCTCTGCCTTGGTGTCGGGCTCGATGGCCTTTCTGTCTGCAACCTGCTTTTCAAAGCGCTGCTTCTGGTCGATGGGGTCGTTAAGCTCAGAGAATGCGTTACCGAACTCTGTTGCGTTAATAAAATACTCAAAGCGCTCGGTGAACATAGGATCCTCGGGCTTACGCTTAGCAAGGGGGCTGATCTCTACGGGATAATCGTAAATGAATGTAGGCTGGATAAGGTTCTCCTCAACGAATGCATCAAAGAACTCTGCAATGATGGCACCCTTGCTAGGAACCTCGGGAAGCTCTACGTGATGCTTCTTTGCAAGCTCGATAGCCTCCTCGTCGGTCTTGACTTCGTTGAAGTCTACACCCGAATACTTCTTAACCGCATCAACCATAGTGAGCTTTTCCCACTTGGAGATATCTATCGTATGACCCTGATAGGGGATCTGAAGTGTTCCGCAAACCTTAAGAGTTACGGTCTTCATCATATCCTCAACAAGATCCATCAGTCCGTGGTAATCGGTATATGCCTGATAAAGCTCGATGGAGGTAAACTCGGGGTTGTGCTTGGGGTCCATACCCTCGTTACGGAAGATACGTCCTACCTCGTATACACGGTCCATACCGCCGACGATAAGTCTCTTTAAGTAAAGCTCAGTCTCGATACGAAGCACCATATCCATATCAAGGGTGTTATGGTGGGTGTAGAAGGGACGAGCTGAAGCACCTATCTCAAAGGGTGTAAGGATAGGAGTGTCAACCTCTAAAAATCCCTTTTCGTCAAGGAAATGACGGAGCTCGCGGAGGATAAGGCTGCGCTTAACGAAGGTATCCTTGACCTCGGGATTTACGATAAGGTCAACGTATCTCTGACGGTATCTGGTCTCACGGTCGGTCAAACCGTGGAACTTCTCGGGCAGGGGAAGCAGAGACTTTGAAAGAAGTGTTATTTCCTGTGCGTGAACAGACATCTCGCCTGTCTTTGTGGTGAAAGCAAAGCCCTTGATACCGATGATATCACCGATATCCCACTTCTTGAACTCGGGGTACATACCCTCGGGGATATCGTCTCTCTTAACGTATACCTGAATTCTGCCGTCGTTGTCCTGTATATGGCAGAAAGCGGCCTTACCCATAATACGGCGGCTCATCATTCTGCCTGCGATCATAACGGTCTGACCCTCAAGCTCTGCGAAATTGTCCTTGATGGTCTTGCTGGTATGAGTAAAATCAAACTTGGTTATCTCAAAGGGATCGTTGCCTGCCTCACGAAGTGCTGCAAGCTTGTCTCTTCTTATCTGCAGGATCTCGGAAAGATCCTGGGTTTCAATATTGTTGTTCTGTTCCATTGTTGTATCCTTTACGAATGCAAAATGCAAAATGCAAAATTATGGTTGAAAACCGCATTACGGTTTTCTTCTTTTAATTGCGAATTAGTTTTTACTCTCTGATCACTTAGATATCTTTTTGATCTCAAGGTGTGCAAGTCCGCCGGGAGTGTCAAACTCAACGGTATCGCCTACCTTTGCGCCCATAAGAGCTTTACCGATGGGAGAGAGGTCGGAGACCTTGTTTTCAAGGGGATTAGCCTCGGTAGAACCTACGATCGCGTACTCAACGTCCTCGTCGAACTCTACGTCGTGTACGAGAACTGTGTTACCTACGTTTACAACGTCGGTCTTGATGTCGGTGTCGCTTATAACCTTAACGTGCTTAAGCATCTCCTCAAGCTCGATGATTCTGGATTCGGTCTTACCCTGCTCGGTCTTAGCCTCGTCGTACTCGCTGTTCTCTGATAAGTCACCGAAGGAAAGAGCTACACGGATAGCCTCGACGTTGTCCTTACGCTTGACCGTCTTTAAGTATTCTAACTCGTCCTGTAATTTTTTAAGACCCTCGGGGGTTACTACAATAGATTCTGCCATTGTTATATCTCCTTTAATTAATTATCATTTTCAAAGCTGCCTACTGCAGCACTAAGCTGTGTGTCCTCTGTGTCCGTAAGCTTATACAGACTTATATCCTTAACCTCATCTGCCATATCAATGTCAACATGGGGCACAACGCCCACACCGTCGTAGCAGTCAGAGTAGGGGGGCTTATACATACGGTAGGTTATACGAAGAGCCGAGCCGTCGATAAGAGGCAATACGGTCTGCATACTTCCCTTTCCGTAAGAGGTCTTGCCAACGATGGTAGCAAGATCGTAATCCTTCAGAGCCGAGGCGAAAAGCTCAGCGGCGCTG
>JAFQHD010000045.1 GCA_017398145.1 Clostridia bacterium | reverse complement strand
TATGCTTCGGGATCATTATTATTCTCTTAAACTCCATCCGTGGTCGCCGTGGTATATCATATGTCTGGTCATACCGCCGTCGATACAGATATTTTCACCTGTAATGAAGCCTGCCATATCCGAGCAGAGGTATAATACCATATTGGCTATATCGGGAGGGTTACCTACCCTGCCTGCAGGCTGCTGGGTTGCATCCGCGCCCTCGTATACCGTATAGTTATTGTCTATCCAGCCGGGAGATACGGAATTGACCCTTACCTTGCCTGCAAGGCTTACTGCCAATGCGTGGGTAAGTGCGGATATCCCGCCCTTTGCTGCGGTGTAGCTCTCGGTCTCGGGCTGGCTCATACGGTCTCGTGAGGAGGAGATATTAACTATACTCGCACCTACGCAAAAATGCGGCACAAAAAGCTTGGAGAGATAAAAGGGTGCAGTAACTCCCACCTTTAAGGCATATTCAAAATCCTCGTAGCTTCCCTTATTTATTCCGCACATTTTCGGAGCGGCGTTGTTGATAAGGAAATCTATATGTCCAAAGTCGGATATGACCTTATCAGAAAATGCCTCAAGGGTGGCTTTATCCGCTATGTCACCTACAAAATAATCGTTGTCAAGAAGGTCGATCATGGCAGTTTTTGCGCCTGCCTTCTCAAAGCTCTCGCGGATACATTTACCTATTCCACGCGCACCGCCTGTTATAACGGCTACTTTATCCTTAAAATCGAACATAAGCTCTCCTAATTATTTACCGTATGCTCGCATACGGGACTGTTTTCGGATAATGCCCTAAAGGTATATCCGTTCTCAAGACCCCAGATGATTATCTTCTCCACCGCATCAACACTGTAGCCGTGGATATCGTGCTGAAGAACCACGCTGTAGTGGTTTGCGGGGATACGCTCGGTTACATTCTTGAATACTCCCTCTGCTGACTTGGTACCCCCTGCGTCGTTAGAGTCCACATTCCAGTCAAAGTATCTGTAGCCCAGCTCCTTTACCCTCTTGGTAAGACGGGTCATAATACCCTCGTTGTATTTTTTACTTATGGCATTTGATCCGCCGCCGGGGAAACGCAGTATCTTTCTGAAATTTTTTATCTTACCCTTGATGGCGTCCTCTATAGCGGTAAGATCCTTGAAATATTCTTCATCACTTGAGTAGAGGACCTCGTATTTATGTGTGTTTGTATGCATTGCAACGGTATGTCCCTCTGCCTCCATACGGGTAAGCAGGTCGAGGTTGCCCGTGTTTACCACAAAGAAGGTAGCCTTGATATCATACTTTTTAAGCACGTCAAGAAGCCTTGCGGTATGCTTGCCCGGACCGTCGTCAAAGGTGAGATAAACAACCTTGCCGTTGGGATTAAGAGGTGCTGTGTGAAGCACCTCGCTTTCCTTTCCCTCTTCGATTTCCGGCATTTCCACCTTTTTCTGAACAGTAACGGGACGGGTGACTGTAGTGGTATTCTTATATCCGTCGGTAACAGAATAGGTAAGGGTATATTTACCCTCCTTTGCGGTGTTCACACTTCCGCTGACCGTTACCTTATCGGTAAGAACGCCGTCAACGTTATCGACAGCCTCATATCCCGGCTCCTTGAAGCTTCCACCCTCTGCGATAATTATATCTCCGTCGCCGAGCAGCTTTATCTCGGGAGGAATGGGGTCGTCGTAGAATATATCACGGACCGTTTCAAATTTATTGCCCGAGGAATCAGCAACACTGTAGTAGACCTTGCCGTCCTTTTCTCCCGAGGATACCAGAGCCGTTATATCACCGTCATAGTTATCGGAAGCTGTATAGCCCTCCTCCTCGTATCTGTGACCGGGGAGAGTATAGTGCCCCTCAATATGCTTGAGCTCGATCGTAGGGGCTACGGTATCTACTACCTCAACATTTCTTTTTTTGCCGACAGTGAATTTCTTTGTACCTATGTAATAGTCTAGTGTATATTCCGAGGTGTATTCTACGCTGTAGCTTCCTACCTTAGTGACATCCACGTCAGAGCTTATCTTCACCTCACACTCTGTAGGCTCCTTCATAAATATACTGCCCTTAAAGTAAGCCTCGGCACCCTCTTCGGTATATTCGCTTCCGTACTCGATCACAATATTTTCTTCTCCCTTCAGAGTAACGGCAAGTGTAAAATCGTTGAGATAGATAAGTATACCAAGAGTTGTAATAACAACCGCAATCACACAGGCAAGGATAAGTATCACCTTGCCCGCCTTTATTCTATTTTTATTTCTGTTTTCGTTATTCTTTTTCATGATAATATTTTAACATATCGTATTATTTAATTCAACAGGTTGTGACATTTTTCTTGAGTTTTTTGCGACGGTGTGGTATTATAAATACAAAGGAGGTATTTATAATGGAATATAATGATTTTTACAGCAGGTATTTCCCGTTTTGGAATGATCTGTCCGAAGAGGACAAGGCTATGCTCTGTGATAATACCTTCACAACCCATTTTGAAAACAAGCAAACAGTCCATAACAACCTTGAGTGTACCGGACTGTATATAGTCAAAAGCGGAAGACTCCGTCTGTATATCCTCTCGGAGGAGGGCAGAGAGATAACTCTCTACCGTCTGTCACCCGGCGAGATGTGTATGCTTGCGGCATCCTGTGTTATACAGAGTATTACCTTCGATGTTTATCTTGATGCCGAGCTTCCGAGCGAATGCTATATGATAAACGCCTCCGCCTTCGGCGAGGTCACCGAGCGTAACCCCACCATGAAGATCTTTGCCCTTGAAAAGACGGTAGAACGCTTCTCGGATGTTATGTGGGTAATGCAGCAGGCATTATTTGTCAGCCTTGACAAGCGTCTTGCCATATTCCTGCTTGACGAGATTTCCTCAAGCGGTGATAGCCGTATAACTATGACTCAGGAGCAGATAGCCAGACATCTGGGTACCGCCAGAGAGGTCATAACCCGAATGTTAAAGCATATGGCGGCTGACTCTGTCCTTGAGATAAGCAGAGGCGCAATAACGATTATTGATAAAAATAAATTAAGGAGCATCGCTTACTGATGCTCCTTTGTTTATTTTATAATTTTAATCGTTTCCTCTATCAAAGCAAGTTCTGCCAATTCTTGCAACTTGTCCTTCAGCATTTTCTTACCAGGCAGACAGAGAGTATATATCGAACTAAACATTATGAGGATATCATATTCACTTGTAGTCCCTCTGTGAGATTAGGGGGCTTACACAACGAAACCTTTATTTGTCAAATTTTTTGTCTCAACATGTTCACTTTTCAGAAAAATCCGCGTAGCTTTATAACTCCACAATTATAAAACAATATTTTTCATCAACTTTTCCTAAACCAATATAATATTCATTGCTAATGGAATAAACATTATCCCCTATGTCAGTCACTTCATAATCAAGGTTCATCAAGTAAACCATATAAGCGGACAAATATACTCTGCACTCTTCTTCTTTGTCAAAAGTATATATGTAGGAATCGTTTTCTTTAGTGTAGGAAGGATAATCCGCAATGGCGGTCTCAGGCTTTGGTAAATTCATATCACTGAATTTCCGAACTAAGGACTCATCGTAATAATGGATATTGTATTCAGCGAACCAATATAAAAGTTCATCTTTTAAATACTTTTCATTGATATAGTCTGAAAATTTATATATTTTTCTATTTTCATCATTTTCAGAGTGTTGATTGGAACAAAATAACTCTTGCTCTTGATATACCGAGCTATCGAAACAACCATCGATGATAGGGGATACTCTTAAGTGAACAACATCTTTACTAGTTGTCTTAAATGCAATTGCACAGTCTAAAGATTTATCCTTTGCAATTTCTTTCCACGAGTTATCGCCGGTTTCAGTATCTAATTGACAACCTTCAATTTCAATTCCATCTTGGTAAGCTCGAAAATTTGCAACATCATGTAGACTCAGATAATCATATGTGTTGTTTGTAAAAGTAAAGTAAATAACTATAATGTCCGTTCCATATTTAGTCGTGGTAGATTCATGACTTGTATACGACACGGTGCCAACAGTATTATGAAAATCAATTTTTTTAACGATTCCCACTTCAATACCGTAGTTTTCATCAGCAACACCAGTTGAAATTTCCACATCAACCTTTTCCTTGTTGTTACATCCGATAAAACAAAAAATCAGACATAGCCCAACAATTAAAGCCAAAAATTTTCTCATATTTACACTCCTAAAATCAAAATTAACCGTGTGTAGACGAAACCACATGCCTAATGGGATAACCACGATTATCGACAAGTCATTTTCTATATTATCAAACTATATATGTTAACAAATCATCAGAAATCTTAATATATCCTTCTGATTCCAATACTTTTAAATCGGAATCAAACATTACATTTCTGCTTGAAATAACCTTTGATGATATAGGAACACAGTATTCTTTTTTTAGTTCGGAGTATGTGATTTCTTTTCTTTTTGCAATTATCTGTAATAATGTGGCATTATAAATTTGACTAACTCTCATTTCTTTTTCTCCTTCCTCTATTCCAACAGATCCTCTGCTTTACAACCGAGTACCCCAGCTAATGCAAACAAGTTACCTACCGTTGCCTTGTTGATATCCTTTGCCCTCTGTTCGTATTGCTGAATCATTCTCAACGTTACCCCTGATCTTTCGGACAGTTCCTTTTGAGAAAGTCCGATCGCCCTGCGTACCGTTTGCAATTTTGTCGGCAATTTTTTATGTTCAAGTATGGAGTTTGCTACATCAACAAACTTTTCTTCCGATGCTTCGTGCAGGGTAGGATACAGCTTATAGATCTCACTCATAGGAAGATATTTTTTTATTTCCTTAAAGCTTTTTGCTGTATTCCATTGATAGAACGCAAGTATCCAACCGCACCAATATTCAGTGGAGTAGTCGTATTCGATCTGCGGCGCGGACAATTCGGCATCCTTCTTTGTACGGCTCAAAACCTCCCATACAAGCTCAGTTCCCGAAAGACCCGATACGAACCTCGGAACACCGCCGGCAAACTGCTCCGCAATACCGCTTATAATAAACATATCAAGAAAATCATCCATAGAGATATTCAAAACTGTTGCGGAATAATCAAACGCTTCGCCAAGATTTCTCATAGCATCATTAAGATACATCTCATCGTAAGCGTACGTCATCACTCGTCATCTCCTCCTTGATAATATCTCTCATATAGATACCGTTAACATCTTCTTTTTCAAGCTCTGCAAAGAAAGCATTACGGGCTTCATCATCTCTCATTTTTCTGCGGGCATAGTAAATAGTATTGTCTGCCAATTCAGCAGATTTAAATGTTAATTGATTAAACGCTTTTTCGGTTTTTAATACATACTGCTCTCCGAGCTTGCCGAGCCGCATTGCATAGTTCAATTGACTTAAGGATATTTCGTTACTTATAAAGGCTCTTGCAAAGGAAAAATAGGAATCGTCTGCACGATAACCGATAATCAGATCATATTCGCTGATATCAACCAAAAAATGCTCCTTCAACCACTGAACCCCCCTGCGCATAACCGGAGTCGACACACGAAAACGGCGATTTTCCATAAGCAATGCAAGCCAATGAAGAATGGTGTATTCTTCCGAAGATAAATTTAAAACATTCAGATCCGACGTTTCAAGCTCATATCGGTTCGCAAAACCGTCAACACCTTCATTACAAGACCATTCCTTCGCAAGCTCTATATGTTCGGTACAATAAAAGCCTTGACCGTAATCGTTATAGACCTTTCCCTTGCCGAAAAGCGGATTTTCAATTCTTTCATTTGAACCATGATATAAAACAATCATACTCATAACAAATCTCCTTGCGTTATCTCTCAAGAGTTATCCGTTTATATTATATCTCTAAAGAGTCAGTTTGTCAACAGGGTGCCTCTATAAACTAATTAAAGAACCGCCGTTTAGCCTTTTAGTACGTTTTATAAATGCCCATAAATTAAGGAGCATCGCATATTAAGCGTTGCTCCTTTTCATTTATCCGAGTAATGCAAGAATTGCAGATTTGTTCTTTGCTCCGACCGAACGGTTGATCTCACGGCCGTCCTTGAAGATGACAAGCGTGGGGATACTCATTACTCCGTACTGTGCCGCAAGCTCACCGTCCAAGTCTACGTTTACCTTGCCTACGGTCACATCCTCTCTTTCTTCGGCTATACGGTCCAGCACGGGTGCTACCATCTTGCAGGGACCGCACCAATCTGCGTAGAAGTCTACTATCGCAACACCGTCGCGTTTAAGGATCTCGTTTTCAAAGTTGTTAAGATTTAATTTTTTTACTGACATTATTTTATCCTCCTATCAGAAGTTTTTTTCTTTTGTGATTATATTATACCCTGTTTGATTTTATTATTCTGTGACTTTTGTCACACTTATTGAAAAACTTTTTTCTTTTTGATATAATCGTACCATAATCAATTCAAGAGGTTATAAAAATGAAGAACGTTATGATATTCGGCGACAGCTATTCTACCTTTCACGGCTATATTCCCGAGCATTACGCCGCCTACTATTGGCAGGAGCCTAAGCCTTGCCATGGACTGAACCGTGTCGAACAGACCTGGTGGCATCAGCTTATGTGTGAGACAAACTCAAATATCGTCATCAACGACAGCTGGTCCGGTTCTACCGTTGGCTACACCGGTTACGAGGGAGAGAACACCGAGGTAAACTCCTTTATCGCAAGACTGGAAAAATATATTGCCGAGGATTTCTTTAAGGACAAAAATATCGACACCCTGTTTATCTTCGGCGGTACAAACGACCACTGGTGCGGAGCCGAGGTAGGTGAGCTGCAGTTTGACGGCTTTGAAAAATCCGACCTGTACAGAGTTCTGCCTGCGGTATGTTATATGATAAAGAGATCAAAAGAAGCTCTGCCCGACGCCAAGATATACTGGCTTATCAACACCGAGCTTGGTGAAGCTATCCCCGAGGGCATCAGAGCCGCCTGCCGTCACTACGGTATAGAGTTTATCGACTTTGACTATATCGAAAAGATAGACGGTCACCCTACACCCACCGGCATGATCCAAATAAAAGACAGTATAATAAAGCATTTATTTTCCTAAATATATTGCAAAATTGTTACAACTCCGTTATAATGGAATAAATATGTACATAGGAGATACTTATGGGAATCGTAACACCTATACTGAAAAGTGCGCCTTTTCTTAAAAAGCTTGATAAGCCGATCCTTACTTCGGCTGATATGCCCTATGAGTCTATGCTTGTATTCAATGCAGGCGTGACAAAGTTCAAGGGTAAATATATTATGGTATTCCGTAACGATTACGGCACAACGCCTGAAAGATACATTGTAGAAAGACATATGCCCGGCACCTCTATCGGTGTTGCGGTATCGGATAACGGTGTTGACGGCTGGAAGGTTCTTCCCTACCATCTGCTCGACAACCACAAGACTCTTGCCGAGAGCGGCAGAGAGATCCGCCGTTTCTACGATCCCCGTATCACGGTAATCGAAGGTAAGCCATATCTCTGTCTTGCGGCTGATACCAAGCACGGGGTCAGAGGCTGTATCGCCACCGTTGACGATGACTTCACCAAGGTAAACGTTATCTCTATGTCGGTACCCAACAACCGTAACATGGTCCTCTTCCCCGAGAAGGTAGGAGGAAGATATGTTCGTCTTGAGAGACCTATGATGGAGCCCTATCACGAGATCTGGCTCTCCTACTCTCCCGACCTTATCCACTGGGGTGACTCTACCCTTGTGCTTGATGACCGTACCATGCCCTTCACCAACTCTAAGATCGGTCCCGGTGCGCCTCCCGTTAAGACCGAGGCAGGCTGGCTGACCACATTCCACGCTGTTGACTATGATGAAAACCGTGGCAAAAACGGCTGGGAAAATCACTGGAAGCTCCGCTATACCGCAGGTATTATGCTTCTTGACCTTGAAAATCCCGCAAAGATCACCCATATGGCAAAGTATCCTCTTATCGCTGCTGAAAAGCACTACGAAACAGACGAGGGCTTCAGACAGAATGTTATCTTCCCCGGCGGTATGATATTAGAAGACGACGGTGAGGTAAAGTTCTACTATGGTGCATCCGATACATATGAATGTCTTGCAACCGCTAACGTGAACGATCTTATCGATTACTGTAAGAACAACAACTGGCTCGACGAGCAGGTTATTAATAAGAACTAGCGGGTACGACCCGCTGCGATAATCGGGTGTTTTATCATATTAAATTTATTATTCAGTACCCGATTTACAGTTAATTCTCATATAATGAAAAATAATTTAAGGAGATATAACAATGGCAGTATTTTATCCTATCCGCAAGAGTGCACCCTGCATCAAGAAGCTGGAGAGACCTATCCTCACTCCCGCTGATATGCCCTATGAGTCCACTCTTGTGTTCAACGCAGGTGTAACCAAGTTCAACGGTAAGTACGTTATGGTGTTCCGTAACGACTACGGCACCGATGAGGAAACATTCCTCAAGCAGAGATACTTCCCTGCAACCTCCATCGGTGTTGCGGTATCCGACAACGGTATCGATGGCTGGCAGGTAAGAACAACTCACCTCTTTGACAGCCCTGTAACCAAGGCTGAGAGCAACGGCTGGATCGGACGCTTCTATGATCCCCGTATCACCGTGATCGAGGGCAAGCCCTACCTCTGTATGGCTTCTGACTCCAAGAGAGGTATCCAGGGTGTAATCGCTGAGGTTGACGATAACTTCGAAAAGGCGACCGTTCTCTCTATGTCCGCACCTAACAACCGTAACATGGTTCTCTTCCCCGAAAAGATCGGCGGTATGTATATGCGTCTTGAAAGACCTATGGCAATGTACTCTGACGATGCGTACTGCTTTGATATCTGGTGTTCCAAGTCTCCCGACCTTAAGTTCTGGGGCGATATCAAGCATATCCAGCGTCACGACAAGATGCCCTTCTCTAACGACAAGATCGGTCCTGCAGCTCCTCCCGTTAAGACAGAAAAGGGCTGGCTGACCACCTTCCATTGCGTTGAGTCTAATCCCGAATGGGGTAAGAACGGCTGGGAACCCAGATGGCCTCACAGATATATGGGCGGTATTATGCTCCTCGACCTTGAGGATCCCTCAAAGATCCTCGGTATGTACAAACAGCCTCTTCTCGCTCCCGATATGCCCTACGAGACCGACGAAGGCTTCAGACAGAACACCATATTCCCCGGCGGTATGATCCTCGAGGATGACGGCGAGGTAAAGATCTACTACGGTGCTTCGGATACATACGAATGCGTAGCCACCGCTCACGTAGACGAGCTTCTTAAGCTCTGTCTTGAGTCTAATAATTAAGAATAAATAAAGCACCGCGTAGCGGTGCTTTATTAGGAGATATATATGAAAAAAGTCCCTATTTGTCTTGTCCTTGACGACCCCACACCGGGAATATCGGTCTACTACACCCATCACAACAAGACCGTGACTGAGGACGGACGTCCTATACTCGAATATAATCCTAACTCCACCCTTTTCCGCTTCTGCGATATCATTGAGAAATACGGAATCAAGGGTAAATTCAGCGTTGTTCCTATGCCGGGTAACCGAGGAGATATCGTAAACGGAATCGATGGATTCCCCGACGAAGAATTGAAGGAGTGGCTTAATACTGTAAAGAAAAGGGTTCTTCCCTATTTCTCGGTTGGTCCCGAGATGCTGACCCACAACAATGCCGTGGACGTTACGACGGACGAGATGATCCCCATAAATGAATGCATCTGGGCAAGCGATAAGGACAGGACCGTGCTGACACCCTATATCACAAAGGCATTTTCCATCCTTAAGGAGGCTGGTCTTCCCTCCCTCGGCTGTACCTCTCCCTGGTCCTTCGGTATAGAGGTCGAGGACGAGTACGTTCAGTCTGTATCTCAGGCGGTATACGACGTTTACGGCAGCTCTGACTGCTGGTATTATCTCAGAGGACTTCGTAACACCCCCAATGCCAAGCCCTGGGTAGAATATGACGACGGTAAGTGTTGCGTGGTATCCATACCCGCCACCACCTTCGACTATATTTGGGACACTATTGATACCACCGATACAAGTGAAAAGTTTATATGCTCTATTGCAGACAAATATATCACCGCCGACGGCAAAGGCGGCGATATAGTCAAGGTTCTTGAAAGCGGCGGCTATCCCCTCTTTATAACCCATTGGCAGAGTCTTATTTCAAACGGTCTGTGTACCGGTATGGACGTTCTTGAGCTTATAGCCAAGCGTATAAACGAGCATTTATCAGACCGCGTGGAATGGTGCAGCTACGAAGAAATAATGCAGAAAGTTCTGGCAGATAAAAAGAGTTATCCCAAGCCTAAGTTTTAATATGAAATAACCGCTTCAAACGAAGCGGTTATTTTTGTTTACCTTTGATTATATTTCTTAATACTCTTTTGACTGCTCTTAAAACCCTGCGGGGAAATCTTGAATAATGCCATACCCTGCAATATATCTTATAACCGAGGTTTTCGGTACTGTATTCCTTTCCTTTTCGGGTAAAGGATGTCACTACCGCAATTACTTGACTATGCTCTATTCCCTGTTCATACCTATACTCATTGTCGCCGATACAGGTATAGGACTCTGTCACCTTTACCACACGGTGAAGCACGTATCTGCCGTTTTTTCTGCGGTAAAAGGGAATATCATATTTTTTAAGCTTTTCGGGTGCAGGAGAAAGTACAACATTATCTATGCCATGGCGCAGCATCGGATACATACTGATACCCATAGGGGTAAATGATACACTGCCGCCATTTTTTATGCGTTCCTCAATAAGAGGGATCATTTCATCTATAGACGTAAGTCTTTTATTATTCATACTTTCCCTCCGCATAATAAAATAACAGGCAGAAACCCTCTGCCTGTTATTTTATCATAATTCTTCTAAACAGTCAATATTCCGAAGCTTATTAAGAAATTCCTCAACGTCGGTCTCCGCCTGCTCCTTTGTTACATCGTATTCATTGAGTAAGGCGTTGACAAGCTCTGCTTGCTGACATCCCTTTTCAAGGATAGACCAAAGAAAGCTGCCTGTTTCGTTCAGAGTCATCATCCCGTTAAAATCAAGCGTTGTATCTCCCAAGGGAAGTACGACCCAAGTGTCGGCGATCTGTCTCAAAACAAAATTTTCGTTAATTTTCATCATTTTTCTCCTTGCTATTCGGACACATTGCCTTATATGCGGTGTATACCGCATCAGTATCGGGCAAGCATTCCATCTCAAAAAACGGAATATCCTCCAAAAGCTTTCCAACACAGGAAAGCATCGCATCCATTCGTATTTCGGTCAGCTTTTTACGAGTTGTCTGAGCTATTATATTGACAAGAGCTTCCCTTTTTGAAAGTTTGCGTATCCTGTTTTCGTCTCCGCGCTCGAGGAAGCATATACCTGCGACCTTAACCTTGGTGTTGACGTTAAGAAAGCTCTTACCGCTCCAGGGTGTGCCGTAGGCATACCATACACCGTCGATTTTACGAAGTGCGGGCTTGTCGTCGTTAATAACTCTTGCGCCCTTAAAGGTACGGCACCAAAGTCCTGTATGGGTGGATTTACCCATTCCCGACGGACCCGAAAACAGATAGGCGTAACCGTTATACTCGACAGCAGATGAATGAAGCATCATACCGCCTATATCGAGAAGCTCTCTGTAGAACTGCAACCCTGAATGGGTATATTCTACCGCTTCTTTCGAGTATTGCGGAAACTTTTCATACGGATAAAGACTATCGTCTATAATTATATCAGGTTTTTGATCTGTGTCAAGCATATAATCCTTACAACGGGGGGCTAAGCTGCCGTCGCTTGGGATCTCAACGGTCAGATCAGCAATTCTGCATAACATAAGTTTCTCCAATGTATAACTAAAGTTATTTCTTCTTCGTATTGATTTTTGGCATCAATATTATTATCACAAACCCCATCCTCTTTATAAGGATGGGGTTTATTGTCGCTTAATTTGAAGTATCGATGTAACAACTTTTAGTTTCCGCTGTCGTTACCCTTGTGTGATATAAGTACAATCTCATCACACCTCGTCCTAAGTATGACAACGGAAACTCGCCGTCACATCCAGCCTTCCGGCAGGGATACGTCAGTCTCCCAACCTCCGATATCAAGACCGAAAGGGTTGTCGAGTATAGGGTCGGGGGTATCCATTAAAAGCTCTTTCGCTGTGAGATCAATCAATTCGATTTCAGGCTTGGTATAAACTTTCTTCATTATTAATCAACCTTCTTACACTTCAATACTTATAATTATTACTATACACTTAAATTATTTTAGCACACGACGTTGATATTGTCAATATCAGCAGCAAAAAAATATATTTTTGTTATTACATATAACAGAGACCCCAAGATGTTTTCTGAAAAAACATCTTCTTATTCTTGTGGTAAAAACACAAGGACCTCATCCACATTACGTGGATGAGGTCTTTGTATTCTTCATAAGAAATTTAGAACTATCACTGAGAGATTATTCCCAACCTTCAGGATTCTCTGTTTCGGTTTCCCAACCGCCAAGTCCTTCACCTGTTACGGTTTCACCGTCACGGATTACGCCGAGATCGGAGATCATTATAGACTTGATGCTGTAGACTGAACATCCGGATATATCAAGCGTTACCTCAAATGCTCTGGGTCTGTCGGGATTGTAGCATACCTGTACAAGGGTATCTGCGCAAAGCCACTTGATATCCTCGTACTTGTTGCCGTTACCGTCGGTTACATTGAATACTACGCCTATCTTGATTCTTTCCTGAAGAGCATCGGCAGTGCCGTAAGCGCCGTCAGAGAAGAATGCTTCTGTGAGTTTTCTGGATTCATCCGAAAGAATGTTACCTTCTTCATCTTTTGCCGCTATGATAGGTCTGAATGTAAGCTTAACCTGGCTGCCGTCGCTGGAGATAACGGGTTTAAGCTGCTGCATAACTACTTCGTTGTCGATGAAGTAATAGCCGCCTGTATAGGTACCGTCACCGTTTGCTACTGCCTGGGCATCCCAGATGGAGAGCTCGCGGTTTCTCTCGTTGATTTTCTGACCTTCGGGAACTATAAGTCTACCAACGTCGCCTTCGGAGAAGTCAACAACATGTGCGTAGAGATTCATGCTTATGGAGCCGTCAACAGTAAGTACAAAACCGTTAAGGTCAAGATATACTATTCTTGTGTCAGTAACCATCATACCGCCGACTGTTGCACAGTCGATCATAATGATTCGCTCGCCTGTTTCAGCTTCATCAAGTCCATCCTGGAATGTGTCTACCGTGTAGAGCTTCTTCTGCTGGAGATTGTAAGCTATAGGATGGAAGGTGGTTCTTTCTCTTTCGAGCTGGGTATTACATACTGTACAGTAAACCACTGTATCGTAACCGCCGTTTGTTATAGCCTTGGTTACTTCATCGTATGCCATCTCAACTTCGTTTTCGATAACTGCTTCGCCGGGCTTATGTCCGTGTGCGGGGAGCTCTACGGTGTAGGTGTGTGTTGCGTCATTCTTACATGTGTATACGTCATAACCGTCCTCGGTGCAGGTTGCATCCTTGTGGTCGGTTACTGCGTAATCGTGACCTGTCTTGAAGAGGATCTGTGTAGTTCTGTCAAGCTCTTCGTTACATACTGTACAGTACATTGCCTCTTCATGGACACCGTTTTCGGTACAGGTTGCATCTACGTGCTTTTCTACTACGTACTCGCCCTTGGTGTGGCCGAGCTTGGATACCTTAACGGTATTTCTTGAAAGCTCTGTCTTACATACGGTACAGTATACTACCTCGTCGTAAGAACCGTCGGTTGTACAGGTTGCAGGCTTGTTATTTTCGATAACCTTGTCGCCTGCGGTGTGACCTGTTGCGGGAAGTTCCTTGTATGTTGTGTAATCACATCTTGTACATGTTACATATGCATCCCAGCCGACCTCTGTACATGTGGGTTTCTTTGCTTCATGATCTACATAGTCGTGATCAAGTGCATCGATAACTACTGTGTAAGTATGGCTTGCGTCATTCTTACATGTGTATACGTCATAACCGTCCTCGGTGCAGCTTGCATCCTTGTGGTCGGTTACTTCATATGCGTGATCTGTTGCGGGAAGTTCAACATATGTTGTGTAGTCGCATCTTGAACATGTCTGGTATGCTTCCCAGCCGACCTCTGTACATGTGGGTTTCTTTGCTTCATGATCTACATAGTCGTGATCAAGTGCGGGTGCTACTACAGTATCCCTCGATGTTTCATCGCCACATACTGTACAGTAGGTTACTACATCGTAAGAACCGTTAACCGTACATGTAGGCTTAACATCGTTTTCGATAACTGCTTCGCCGGGTGTGTGACTTGCGTAAACCGTAATTACAAACTCAGTTCCATTACCTGCAAGGTCTGTTACCTTGATGGTCTGAGGTGTGCCGTTGTTACCGTATACGGTATAACCGCCGTTTTCGTCAGCTTCAACCTTAACACCGTCGATCTCAACGGTAAAGCCTGCATAGTTATCGCTTACGGGGAAGGTTACGCTTTCTGTAGCACAGTAAAGTGCCTTGAGATCCTCGCTGATAACAGGCTTTTCTGTATCGATTACGATAACGTTGGTGTTAACGTATGTAGTGTTGCCTGCCTCATCGGTGGTCTTGACGTATACAACATACTCGCCGTCCTCGGTAAGAGTTGTTGTAAGTCCCTCGGTCCAGCTGTCAAGTGCTTCGAGCTCTTCCTCGGTAAGTACGGTACCGGTATAAGGAACTACTGTAATGTAGCCTACGATATCGGTTTCGCTTTCGGGCTCGATGGTTACAAGTGCATCCTTGTTGGTGTACTTGTTCTCGGGCTCGGAGATATAATCGGTGGTAGAATCAATAACATTAGCTGTGTTGTCAGCATCTGTTACTGTTACCTTGATCGTAGGATCGGTATAGTCAATAGTAATCTTATCTGCAGGAACTATCTTAGTGTTTCCTGCCTCATCGGTTACCTTAACATATACATAGTTGTCGCCCTCTGCCTCAACGGTAACAGTACCGTCGGTAACATCGGTCCAGTCGGTGATTGTTTCAGGATCCTCAACAGGGACAGCGGAAATGTAGTATTCTACATCCTTAACACCGGAGAGGTTATCTGTTGCTTCAACCGCTACTGTTACCTTTTCGTTTGAAGGCTTTTCTACACCTGCAGAAGGTGTAAGAGTTGCATCGGGTGCAACCTTGTCGATAACGATGATACCTGTCTGAACATCTTCAGAGCGGTTATCATGCTTATCCTTTGTCCAAGCAACTATATAATACTTACCATCTTCGTCAAGAACGATCTTTTCGTTAGGATCATAAATAGTCTTTTCCTTAACTATGTTGCCGTTCTCGTCGTAGATTCTGTACTTTGTTGCACTGTCAGCAATACCGGAGCCGGTAGGATCATCGGTTGCTGTGATGGTGATCACAACATCATCCTTGCTGTATGCGATATCGTCCTTATCGTCGATATCAAGCATAGGATCGGTTGTGATTACTACTGTAGGATCGATACCGTCGGAGAAAATGTTCTCTGTAGCAACATTTTCTGCCTTGTCGGTAGCAATAACAGTGTATGTTACGGTGTCATCCTCAGGCTTAGCGAGAGTAAATTCGCAACGGCCGTCAACAACTTCGTATGTCGTATCACCTACGGTAACACTGTCAAGATACTTATCAGTTACAACGACAGTTATTGTACTAAAGTCATCTGAATACGTATATTCAACTTTAGGTGCAACCTTATCGATAATAAGCTTATCGGAGGTTACTTCTGTCTTAAGACCCACGTTATCGGTTGCGGTTACCTTGATTACATATTCACCGTTGTCATCAACGGGATATGTTACGGTTGCAACACCGTCAACGATTTCGATTGCAACGTTTTCTGCAATAACCTCGCCGTCCTTTTCTACGGTATAGGTTGCAGATGCAAGACCGCTGTTTGCATCACTTGCAGTGATGGTAACATTCATACCGTCCTTATCATAATCAACATCAGTATCTGTGATTTCATGATTAGGCTCGCTGATAGTTACTACGGGTTTAACATCGTCATTAAGCTTATCGATCTTACGAGTCTGAGACTCTGTACATCCGCAGAGCGGGTAGTTTGCACAGTATCTTGTCTCTTCACCATCAGTATCATAAGTAGGCTCTACAGTTACACGCCATCCGTAAGGATGCTCAACTGCATCATAATAGTTATCATCCCAATTATGACCGCCCAAGTCGGGATATACACCATTCTCAACAGTATATTCTTTATAACCACATTCACTACAAATGTGGGCTTCCTGATACGAACCTTGTTCTGTACAAGTACCGGGATTGTCGTTTTCTTTGAATACAGCACCGTACTTATGTCCGCCCGCTGTAATAATTTCAACCTTAGTCTGGGTTGTTGTCCAATCAAGGTCTTCACCTTCTTCAACAAACTCAGCTGTATAGGTTATAGAACCGTCTACGGTACATGTTGCATCTACTGTTACGGATGTTACACGGGATTCTGATGTTTCGGTACAGCTTTCTTCTGTGTTATTAGCACATACTCTTGTTGCTATACAAATATCATTACCGTCTTCGTCCGTGGTCCATTCATAGGATATAGTTGCATTTTTCCAATCGTGACCGAGAGCGGGGATTATTTCATCCGGCAGGTAGACAACCTCCAGGCATTCCTGACACTCCCAATACGTTTCTATTACACCGTCTACGGTACAGGTCTGTTCTGTTATTTCTTCTGAATTATACTCAACATGAACATGGTTAGCGGGATCGCTGAGATCCAATTCTACTCCAACCTTAGCCTCCTGAGGATCTGCCCACTCTTCTTCGAAGGTTGCGGTATATATTGCAATATACAAACCTTCATCGTTGATATCGCTCATACAGTTAGGCATTTCTACCTCAATAGTAGCTTTAGCCTCTTTTGTATGAGTAGGATCGTTGTTACAGTGCATAGTAGCTGTACATTCGGAATAATCGTCATTCCAATCGTAAGTTACCTTAGCACCTTCCCAATCGTGATCGGTTGCGGGGATAACCTCTTCCTTAACCTGCTTGTCTGCCCAAGCATTTGTAAAGGTTGCGGTATAGGTTCTGAGACCGTCGTCAAGACAGGTTGCAGGAGCTTCTGTCACTACAACTGTAACAGTCTCGTCCTCTGTATGGTCACAACCGTCACGCATACATTCTCTTGTAGCTGTGCAGGTAGAATTGTCATCAGCCCAAGTATATGTTACTGTAGCATTTTCCCAATCGTGACCAAGTTCGGGAACATCGCCCACTATTGTCTGAGTTTGGGTTTCTGCCCAGTCCTCATCAAATGTAGCAGTGTAGGTGGTATCACCTGTTTCTGTACAGGTTTCGTTTCCGTGAGGTGTACCTGTAACAACTGCAGTTGCAGTCTCTACATGTAACTCATCGTTCTTATGGGGGTGTATGTGGGTTTGATTGGCAAAAGGAGTTGTTTGGGTGGACTTTGAGCACTTTCGCGAAAAGTGACAAATAGGCTTAGGAAACCCGAAACACGCCGTTTTCGCACACGAAAAACCCCTCTTTTTCCATCTCGGAAAGAACCGCTGACACGCTGTCTTCGGGATAGCCGACCGCTTCTGCCACCGAGGAGACGGTGCCGGATTTGCGGTTCAGCATCTCCTTTAACACCGCACCTCTCACCTGCCGGTGCGAGCCTTCGAACTTCGACTGCTTCACATACTGCCGGCTCTTCCGGTTCGGGTTTCCAACCGAGCGTTTCATCTCGGTTCCCAAATCCATCAGCGCCCAGTACCACTCGCGGCTCTTTCCTGCGGGAAGCATTGCCTCGACCAGCGGCAGGATTTCCGCATCGTCTACTGCATCGTGTCCCCGGAAAAAGAAGTGAATAAACACCCGCCGGATGTTTGTCTCGATAAAGACCACGGGGGAATTATAGGCAAACGCGGCAATCGAGCAGGATGTAGCCTTGCCGATTCCCGGAAGCTTTTCCAGTTCGGCAGGGGTTTTTGGAAACACGCCGCCGAACTCTTCAGTTACGATTCTGCAGAGTTTTTTCAGATACAGCGCACGGCGGTTGTATCCCATCCCCTGCCAGGCGGAAAGCACCCCGGCATCTGCGGCCGCGGCAAGGGCCTGTGCGGTCGGGAAGTCTTTTGTGAACCGGGGATATATCTCTGCAAC
>JAFQHD010000044.1 GCA_017398145.1 Clostridia bacterium | reverse complement strand
TAGTGAATAGTGAATAATGAATAGAGAATAGTGAATAGTTCAGGTTGAAAACCGCCTCGGCGGTTTTCTTCATTAATTTTGCATTTACCATTGGTACGGCGGAACCGTGAGATCGCCTGAGGGTTCATCTCCCTTGCCGTCCCACTTGACGTTGAACTTAACGATATCCTCGCTGAGTTTTGCGCTTACGGCTGTGTATTCCTCACGTGAAGCGGCATCGCCGTTGGTATAATCCTTTTCGTATCTTGCGCTCTGCCAGAGATAAGTCCAGGTGAGACGGTGCTTCTGTATATTGGCAAGATGAGTCTCGGTCTTGGCTGCTGTCTCTGCCTTATCCCAGAGAGCGTCAAGCTCCTTGCCTGCCTTGTATACAAGGTCAAAATCGTAAAGCTTGTCGATATCAACGTGAGTTCCGCTGCATTTCTGATCTGCTATGTCAGTTAACTTGTCGATATATTCTCTTATATAGCTCCATCCGTCACCGTAAAAGGTCTTGAGGTAGCCGTTCATATGATAATAGTATTCTTCTTCGCTCATAAGAGGATCACGGTAGAGCTGAGTAAAGAGATACGCACGAAGTCCGTACATATCGGAGGTGTTACCCATTCTTCCGTTAAGGAACACTCCTCTTACACCGCTGTCATAGAACGCCTTGACGTTGGTATGGATGGAATCGAGGTCGGGACAGGGTGCCATACAGTCACCGAAGGAGCCTGTATAGTCCCAAACGTAGAACTTGGAAGCCTTTTCGCTCCAGGTCTTGATGTTATCGGGGAAGCTGTCGTTATACTCACAGCTTGTATCCGTATATGCGTGAGTAGGACATACGGTTATGGGAGCGTGGTAGAGGATAACATTCTTGTGATAGCTGAGATCAGACTTAGGAGGCTTGGAGCTCCAGTTGTAAGAAATAGAAGCATATTTTACGTCGGGATATTCCTCTTCGAGATTTTCGGCTACGTAGTTTACAAGACGCACGATAGTACCCGCTCTGCCGTCGGCACGGTAGATCTCAGCACAACGGTCACATCTGCATATAGCGTCACTATCGGTCTGCATAAGACCTACGAGGTTAAGCTGAGGACGGCTCTCAAGAAGCTCTCTTGTGTTGATAAGAGCTTTCTCCATATTGGCAGGGTCAGAGTAACAGATGTTGTCAACGGTAGGTGTGCCGTAACCGTTCTTCCAGCCTCCGTTAATAAGGTGTACAAGCTGGTGAGGTACGTTACAGCCCCATTCGGAATAATAGTTATTGTGGAGATAACATTCAGCACCCTCGGAATTAATGTACATACTTACGCTTTCAAAAGCCTGAATATCGGTATGATAATATCCGTCCTCAAGAGATATAACGGGATCGGGATTTGAAACAACCCCCTCTCCGTCATAATAAAAGTCGTATCCGAACTTTTCTTCAAGGAAATTGTATACGGCATTGAGAGTTCCGTTGATATTATGGTGACTGCGGTCACCGTTGCCGTTCAACTTGGTGCTGTCATCGGTACCCATAATTACGAGAGTATTGCCCTCTACCGCACATATATATTCCATATCGGAAGTAAGTGTACCAAGGTCTGCCTTGACCTCACGTGTGGTCTTGCCTAAGAGGATCTCATATTCCCCTGCAGGCGAGGAGTCCGACATAACCGGAAGTGCGATGCCTGTTGCAGATCTTATATATTTCTGAAGTGCCTGTGCGGCATCGTTTATAGAGTCAACCTTGGCCGCCTCGGCATCCGAATAAACTATGGTATAGAGAGAAAGGTCGTTGCCGTTTATCTCATATGTGGGGGTAAGATAAAGGTACTTTGAGAACATAGTAGCACACTCTGCTCTGGTTGCAGGATTGCGGGGGTTGAGATAAAGCTTATCTCCCGATTTTGAGCCGTTTACTATTCCGTTACCGTAAGCCCACTTAAGGTTCTCTACCGCATAGGTGGAAACCTTATCTGCGTCGGGAAACTCGGTAATATCCTTTGAGTTTTCTATAGTCATACCCTTATACTCTGCATATCTGTAGAGCATAGCGGCAAGCTGTTCACGGGTAATGTTTTCGTTAGGTGCAAAGGTGGTGTCGGTCTTACCCGAGGTTATCTTGTTGGTATACGCCCACTCTACGGCCGGAGCAAACCAATGGTTTGACTTAACGTCGGTAAAAGGAGTTGTTCCCTTGTACGCTTCGGTATAGCCGTCAAGGTTAGCAAGGGCTTTTACAAGCATTGCTCTCGTCATCTTGACCGAAGGTGAATACTTGTCATCGGCGGTACCGTTAAAGATACCGTTTTCATTGGCTATACGAACTGCGTCATAGTACCAATGAGAAGATTTCACATCGGTGAAGGGGTTTTCGTCCCACCACTTTGCGTTTGAAGTTATAGCGATAGCACAAATTATTGTTACTACACATATCAGGATCGAAATTATCTTAATGCTTTTCATATTTTTATTTCCTTTTCAAGTCTGCGATTACCAATTATGAGGATTTACGGTAGGATCGTAATTCCAGGTATGATCGTAAGGCTCCTGTCCGAATCTTATAAAGGTTTCGTACAGCTTTTGGTTGTTGGCAACGTATTCTGCTCTTTGAGCCTCGGTGCCGTTAACGTACTCTGTTTCGTGGAGAGCGCACTGCTTAAGATAGGTCCAGGATAATTCTTCAAATTCGATACGCTCAAGCTGTTCTTCGGTCGCCTTCGCCTTGGCATCGGCAAAGTATTTGTCAAATCGCTCAACCTGTTTTCTTACCTCGGCGTAGTCAAAAATACCTTGGGTAAATGCAAAGAAGGTACTGCATTTTCCCCTTGGAAGCGCGGACAGTTCATCTATATACGCTCTCAGAGACAGGTAACCCTCGCCGTAACGAGCGCGGAGTATGGAGTTGAGACGGTAGCTGTATTCCTCCTCGCTCATATAGGAATCACGGAAAAGGTGATCGTAGAGATATGAACGGATACCGTTGAAATCAGAATAACCGTCGTAATTGGATACGGCGTTCATAAACATACCGTCGATTCCGTAGTCGGCAAAAAGTCTGACGTTGGTCCTGAGATCATCAAAATTGCTACAGGGCGTATGGGGGGTCATGGTATAACCGCTGTGATCCCACAGATACATCTCGTCTGCAAGGGAGCTCCAACCCTCAAGCCAGCTTACAACATCTTTGTTATAGGTACAGCTGCTGTCGTTATAGGCATGAGCGGGGTCAAGAGCGATGGTGTTGAAATATACTATAATATTGTCGTGAAGCTGTAAGTTTGTGGGAGGCTTGATACCCCAGGTATAAGCCCAGGTCGCAAATTTGAGATTGGGATACTCGTCCTCAAAGGTCTCACAGACTGTATTTATAAGCTTCAGAAGAGCGCCGTTACGGCTTCCTGCCTCACGGAAGGCGGCGGAACAGGTAGCACATCTGCAATAGTTGTGGGAATCGTTCTGTATAAGACCTATGAGCGTCAGGTGGGGTCTGCTCTCCATCAGCTCACGGACGTTCTGTATAAGGGAGGCTACGTTATCGGGATCGGTATAACAGGGATTATCCCAGAGGTTATCATACCTGCCTTCCTTCCAATAACCGAACATAAGATTGCCTATCTGGTGAGGCAGACCGCAGCCCCATTCCGCGTGGTAGTTTTCGGTATGGTTATTACGGTTACCGTCTATGTCAAGGGTCCTCCACTTGAAGTCAACGTGGTCAACGTACGTATATCCGTCCTCAAGAGATATAACGGGGTCGGGGGTAGCTACGGTAAGATCCTTTGTGTAAAATTCTATACCCAGCACCTTTTCGGAGAAGGTGGTAACCGCAAGCTGTGAACCGTTCATTCTGTAGGTAGGTTCTTCCTTCGTACCCTTGCCGGGTTCGCTGTCGGTACCGAAGAATACAAGCTTGTTGCCGTCAACGGTCCACATAAACTCTTTGATATCGGTAAGCAGAGTCTTGTCTATATCTACTTCACGGTTCGTTTCACCCACCAGTATCTCATATTCGCCTGCGGGGGTATTATCCGTAACTACGGGGAGTGTGTAGCCCGTACTCATCTCAATGTTCTTTGAAAGTGCAGTTGCAGCATCGACAACAGTTTCAATAGCGTTTTTAGAACGTACTATGGTATAGAGGGAAAGGTCGTTACCGTTTATCTCATATGTGGGGGTAAGATAAAGGTACTTTGAGAACATAGTAGCGCACTCGGCTCTGGTTGCAGGATTGCGGGGGTTGAGATAGAGCTTATCACCCGACTTTGAGCCGTTGACTATTCCTTTACCGTAAGCCCACTTAAGGTTCTCTACCGCATAGGAGGAAACCTTTGATGCATCGGGAAACTCGGTAATATCCGCCTTGTTCTCTATAGTCATACCCTTATACTCTGCATATCTGCAGAGCATAGCGGCAAGCTGTTCGCGGGTGATGTTTTCATTGGGAGCAAAGGTGGTATCGGTCTTACCCGAGGTTACCTTTGTTTCATACGCCCACTCTACGGCTGGAGCAAACCAATGGTTAGACTTAACGTCGGTAAACTGATTATTGTACTTATAATCTTCCTTGTTAAAACCGTCGGCTGATGCAAGTGCCTGAACCAGCATTGCTCTGGTCATTTTACCGTTGGGGGTAAAGACGGTCTCGCCCGTGCCGTTGAATATACCGTTTTCGTTGGTTATACGAACTGCGTCGTAGTACCAATGAGAGGATTTCACATCGGTGAAGGGGTTTTCATCCCACCACTTTGCTGATACAGTAACAGCTAATGCACTAATTATTGTCAAAGCACAAATTAGAATTGAAATAATCTTAAATTTTTTCATTTGTTCGTCCTTTTTGTTTAGTGAATAGTGAATAATGAATAGAGAATAGTGAATAGTTCAGGTTGAAAACCGCCTCGGCGGTTTTCTTCCTTAATTCTGCACTCTGCATTCTGCATTCTGCATTCTTAATACTCCCACTTATCAGGATCAAGCTCGGGAGTCCAGTTTTCGGGGATATCGTAGCCGAGTCTCGTCTGCTTTTCGGTAAAGGCGGTGCTTATTTCAGAGAAATTCTCTGCTCCTGCACGGTAAGCAAGCTGACATTCGATATAGTCTATACAGAGGGTAAGGATCTCTGCCTCTCTTCTCTGCTCCTCGGTATCACAAAGCTCAAGAGCCTTGTAGAGAAGCTCCTTACAGTACTCAAAATTACCGTCTCTCCACTGAGCCTCGGTGATTATCTCGTACCAGTCGTTCTGTTCACCGTAGGTCCACCAGTGATTTTCGCTCGAAAGCTCTTCCATAGTGTCAATATACTCACGGATATAGCTCCAGCCATCACCGTATACACCCTTGAGATAATCGTCAAGCATAGCGGAATACTCGTTCCACGTCATATCCTTGTCCCAGTAGAGCTTGGAGCTGAGATACGCTCTCATACCCTGAAAATCGGTGCTTTCGCTGTGGAAGTTTGCACCTACTCTGATAGCACTTGCCTCGGGATAGCCGCAGAGGAAGTCAAAGTCGCTCCACAGCTCGTAAATATTGGGGAAGGGGTTGGCGGGATACTTGTCACTTACCATAAAGTGATGCATACACACGCTGTCAAAAAGCTCACACCAGCCGCTGAATCTGCCGATGTATTTTTTGTTTTGGGGGCAGGTGACGTCCCCTCTGGGATGGGATGAGCAGGCGGTATCGTCTGTCTTTACCATTACGGTACAGTTGGAGGGGGGAGTAATGTCCTTTGGAGGAATATATTTGTGATCCCAGCTTGCTACGAATGCTTCGTAACTATCATCGCTTATCTCGCTTGCAAGCTTGGGTCTGGTTGCCGTCTGTCTGAAGGAGAAGGAGAAGTATTCTACGTTGGGATACTCGTCGGTCAGTGCCTCGGAAACGTAGGTCATTATCTGCACGTAGGGAGCAGAGCGTCCCCAGACACGGTAAACCTTCTGACATTCGGCACACTTACAGTAGTCTCCAAGGTCGTCCTGATTGAGCCATACGTGAACGTAGCCGTCCTTGTTGTCGCCTAACTCTTCCACAAGGTTTGCACGTACGTTCTCAATGACCCTGTCGATCACACGGTCATCGGTAAAGCAGGGGTCTGCCTTAAGATAATGTTCAACGTGATGACCGTAGGAGGTAGTTCCCTCTGTTGCGTAGGGACAGTCGGGATCGATACAGCCGAGAGCGTTGAGGTTATGGCTGGGATTGACGAATATGCCCTCGCCGTGGGTGCCGAGAAAATAGTCCTCGCCGCCGTACTGGAAGTTACTGCAGTAGTCAAAGTCCATAGACTCCACTACACGTGTTCCGTCTGATATAGCGGCAGACTTCATATTGGTATATCCGAAGCGGTCAAGTCCGTAATAGGTCACACCCAAAACGTCCTCAAGGAAGTTTGTTGCCGCATAATAGGTAGCGTACATCTCTTCGTTTGAAGCAATGATAAGAAAATCATCCTTCATTTCATAAAGGTAGGTGTTACGGTCAAAATCGGTACGATCAACGGTAACAGCACTTCCCTCTCGGTTGGTCTTGCCGATAAGGATCTCCTTTGCTCCCTCTGCGTAGGGATGGTCGGTGTCGCGGTATACGGGAAGGTCTATGCCGACAGCGGCCTTTATCTGTCTGTAAAGGAAGGCTGCTATCTCAGAGCAATCCTCCGCTTCTAGGTTAAAGGCGGTCTCACCGTAAACGATACTGAATTCGGAAAGGTCTGTACCGCCGAGGTTGAGAGATCCTACGGGATACTCACCGTTGTAATATTCCATATAACCCATAAGGATCTG
>JAFQHD010000043.1 GCA_017398145.1 Clostridia bacterium | reverse complement strand
TGTTGAAGGCTCTTTGAAAGCTTAGCCGACGCCGCTCTGTTCTTTGCCACAAGGACAACACCGCTGGTCTCTCTGTCAAGACGGTTAACCGCACGAAAAACAAATGGTATCCCCAGCTCACTGTAATAATACGCCAATGCATTGGCAAGGGTATCGCCGTGATGGTTATGAGACGGATGTGTAGGCATACCTGAGGGCTTGTTTACACATATAACATTCTCATCTTCATAGAGGATCTCTATAGGGATATACACAGGAGTGATATGGTCGTTCATATTCTCGCTTGTATCTTCAAGATCAAGTTCAAGTATATCACCCACGGAAAGAACATATCTCACCGTAACATGCCCTTGGTTAACGCGGATACCGTCATTATTTTTAAGCGATACGACCTGTCCTCTCGACAGACCGAGCTCACCGAAAAGCAACTCCTTTACCGTTTTACCCTCACGGTTCTTATCAACTGTAAATATCATTTCTTTGCAAGGGCATCACAGACAGCCTTGTTCGGAGTAACAAATGCCGAATAGTTGGTATGGTATATTACAAATCCGGGTTTTGCTCCCGCAGGCTTCTTTATATTCTTAACAAGTGAGTAGTCAACCTCAACGCTTGCTTTATCGGAAGCCTTAGAATGCGTTGCCGCGATAACAGCCGCTTCTGTAAAGTCCTCAGCAGGAGGTTCCTCCATGCCGTCACAGAACATAATAACATGTGAACCGGGCATATTCTTTGCATGGAACCAGTAGTCACCCTTGGAAGCAAGCTTGAAGGTAAGTCGTTCATTCTGCGTATTATTCTTACCGCAGAGAACACGGTAACCGTTCGTAGTTTCAAACTCAAGGGGCTTGGTCTGCTGCTGTTTGACCTGTGTATAGTTCTTCATACGCGAGCCGTAACCCGACTCGTACAGCTCTCTTCTTATCTCGTTTATCTCAAGCTCACCTTCTGCTCGGTCAAAGGATTCAAGAACACTGTAGAGATACTCGAGCTCTGCTGCGGAGATATCTATCTGCTTCTGTAGCTCTATCTCAGCCTTTTTCAGCTTGTTGTATTTCTTATAGTACTTTTGTGCATTTGCCGCAGGCTCGAGACGGTAATCAAGAGGTACGCTCACCTCCGCCATATCGGGATCATAATAGTCGATAAGAGAAGCCTTGTGCATGCCCTTCTTAAGCGCGTAGATGTTTGATGTTATAAGATCTCCGTATCGTTTAAGCTTTTCCTTATCGGCACAGTTTTTTATATCCTCCTTCTGCAGAGCGGTCTTCTTTTCAAGACGGGATATGGCATTCTCTATAAGCTTAAAGAGATCGCTTGCCTTCTGCTTGATACGGTCTGTACGTTCTCTCTCGTCAAAATAAGAGTCTATAAGCTCACCAAATGACGAACAGACCTCACAGCTCATTTGACTGCCGTACTGGGTGATAGGCATAAAACAGTATTCCTTTGGTGTGCCTTCGTCATCACGGATAAGAACGGGAACGTAATCATGCTTCCTTATACGATCGATAACCGCTCTGAAAGAATCCCAATCACCTGTTATCCCTATCTCTCTTGCCACAAGCGCAGAGATACCCATATAACGGGAAGTAATGAATTTAGATACTTCTCCCTGCCAATCGGCTATAGCAGATTCAAAGCCCTCTTTAGTTTCGGTCAAGGGGTCAATCTTATCCTGAGAAGGCGGCATTTCATATATCATTCCGGGAAGGACCTGTCTTTTATGACTGGTAGTAAGATCGACTATCTTAATAGCGGAAATAATTTTCATATCCGCATCACAGAAGATGATATTACTGTACTTTCCCATGATCTCACAGACGATGGATTTTCTTGTTTTGAAATTCATATCATCTCTTGCTTCAAAATCTATACGGCATGCTCTCTCAAAGCCTAATTGCTCGATATTTGTTATCCTCGCACTCTGGAGATGCTTACGAAGAAGCTGAGTGAAGGTAGGAGGCACCGAAGGATTCTGCAACGAAAGATCGGTTAGATTTATCCTGGGGGTATTTGCTCCCGCGGACATAAGGAGCTTGAGATTTTCTTTTCTTCCCTCGGGACGGAGATTGAATACCAGCTCTTCTCTTCCAGGCTGATATATCTTATCTATCTTTGCGCCAATTATTTGATTTTTCAGTTCATATACGCACGCAGAAAGCATTCCGGCATCAAAAGCCATTATCCTTCCTCCTTATAACAGTTGTAGTAATATTCTTTTCCGTTCTCGCAAAAGCCGCAGCTAATCGCTGTTGCGATAGAGGCAGTATTGTAGCATGAGGCACGGTATGTTGGGATCCTACCCATATCGATTACCTTATGTGCCATATCGCAAAGCACAGCCTTTGCATATCCTTTTCCGCGAAACTCAGGCAGAGTCTCTACAGCAAGTTCCACCTCGTCCTCATCGTCTTCAATAAAATAGTTTGCCGCAGAGATAGCCGCGATCCGACCGTCCTTGATAATAAGTGAAGCAGGCTGTCCGTTTTCCTTTATAACATCGGCTTCAAACTCCGTTTCGTCCGATGTATATTCGGCATTTTCTATATCTACGGTCTCGATAGAGGTCTTTTTCGCATTCGTTCCTTCGAAAACGAGATAATATTCCGATGCATCATCATAACGGACATATCCCTCTATATCTATGTTTTCGTCCAGAAAGAAAAGGGCTTCTTTTGAAAAATATCTGCCTTTATATTTTTCGGCGTATTCCTGTGCCAAAGGCAGAAACTCCTCATAGACATCAATATTCAGTTCATCGTTGAGAAGGCTGACAGATATAGGTATTATCATATCATCCTTGTAAGGTTTTGTTATCCTGATCATATTATTCATTATAACATAAAATACACCCCGTTGCAATGCATCGGGGTGTAAATCTTTTATTTTTTCGCAAGTTCTTTCGAGTTAAATTCTTCCGGTGTTACAAAGGTAGGGACTATACGGTGAAGCGCATCCACAACACCCTTCTCATCGTCCTCTGCCGCCGCGTTCTTCAGAGCACGGATATCGTTGATAAAGGTGTCTTCGTCAAGCTCTATATGCTTACCGATAAAAATCAGCTCATTAGAGGTCTTCTGTAAGCCTTCTTCATCCATAAGGAGCTCTTCTTTTATCTTCTCGCCGGGACGAAGACCCGTAAACTTGATCTCAACGTCCTTATAAGGTCGCTTGCCGTACATACGAATGAGATTTTCAGCAAGAGAAACTATACGCACGGGCTTACCCATATCAAGGACAAATATCTCGCCACCTTGTGCCAACACAGATGCTTCAAGAACGAGATTTACAGCCTCGGGAATCGTCATAAAGTATCGGATGATATCAGGATGGGTAACGGTTACGGGCTTACCCTGTTCGATCTGCCTCTTGAAGAGAGGTATAACAGAGCCGTTGGAACCAAGCACATTGCCAAATCGCGTTGTAACAAAATCAGTCTTACTATCGGGCTGCTGCGACAGATACTGAATTATCATTTCACAGCAACGCTTCGAGGCACCCATAACATTGGTGGGATTTACCGCCTTGTCCGTGGATATCATAACAAATCGACTGACATCGTGGGAAAGAGCAAGCGTTGCTACATTGAATGTACCCAGTACATTGTTTTTGATAGCTTCGGCGGGTGAATTTTCCATAAGAGGCACATGCTTATGCGCGGCAGCGTGGAAAACTATCTCCGGCTTATATGTATCAAATATCTGATTCATCCTGTGAAAATCACGAACGGATGCTATAAGCGTAACAAAATCGAGTTCCTTGCCGTACTCCATACGAAGCTCCTGCTGAATATCGTAGGCATTGTTCTCGTATATATCAACGATAACTATCTTCTTAGGACTATACCGAGCAAGCTGTCTGACTATCTCCGATCCGATAGATCCTCCGCCGCCTGTAACCATACAAACCTTACCGCTGACAAAATTTTTAATATCTTCATTATCAAAGGTAATGGGTTTTCTTCCCAAAAGGTCGTCTATATTGATGTCACGTATCTGATTGAGAACAGTTG
>JAFQHD010000042.1 GCA_017398145.1 Clostridia bacterium | reverse complement strand
TTGTTCTCACATCAGGTGTTTATGATTTTACTACCTGCGATGCTACAGGCTTAAACGATGCAACGCTCGTATCCGAAGCCTTTAACAGCGTGTTCTCTTGGGGTAATATCGGTTCCAAGTTCATTGCTGTTGCAATGTTCCTCTTTGCCTTCACTACCGTGCTTGGCTGGTCTCACTACGGCTCCAAGGCCGTTGAGTACCTCTTCGGTACAAAGGGTGTTAAAGTATATAAGGTAATATTCGTTCTTATGACCATCTCCGGTGCGGTTATGACCTCCTCCCTTGCTTGGGATATATCCGATACCTTCAACGGTCTTATGATGATACCCAACCTTATCGGTGTTATCGTTATGGCAGGTCTGGTACGTAAGATAACAAAGAACTATCTTGACAGAACCCTTAAGGGCAAAGCTGTTAAGCCTATACTCTCATATGATGAGAAGATCCAGGCTGAGGCTGAAGCTGAGATAAATAAGTAATAATAAAAGTCCACTTCGGTGGACTTTTATTTATTCTCTTTTAACATACCCTTCCACATCTTCATAATAAGGCTGTGAGGTAAGAGTTTGCCTAATACATGCTGTGTCTTTGTAAACCAGCCGTAGATGCTCAGGGCTTTATTTCGCTTTGCGTGTCTGAGAGCTCGGCATACAACATCCTTTGCATCTGTCATAGGACTGTATTTCTTTGGTGAGTACCTTACCTTACTGTCATTCGTATGGTCAAAAAACTCGGTACGCACCCAACCGGGACATACTACCGTTACGTGGATACCCAAGGGTTTCAATTCTTCGTGGAGCGCCCTTGAATAATGCCTTACAAAGCTCTTTGTAGATGCATATATATTGAAATAGGGCAAGGGATTAAATACCGAAGCAGAGCCCATCTGCAGTATCATACTTCCCTTTTTCATATAAGGGATAGTTATATTGGTCATAGTAACAAGTGCCTTGACGTTAAGGTCTATCATCTGCATCTGAGCTTCGTTAGGTATCTCTGACCAATCGCCCATATTGCCAAAGCCCGATGCATTGACAACATATCTGACCTCTGTATCAGCACAAAGCATATTCTTGTATTCCTCAAAGCTTTCGGGCTTTAGGAGATCGAGAGGGATAATACGGCTTTTATTCTTAAGCTCAGTAGCTATTTGTTTCAGCTTGTCTTCCCTTCTGGCAATGAGCCATATTTCATCAAGCTGTTCTGCTCTGTCGATCTGCTTGACAAATTCCCTGCCGATTCCTGAGGATGCTCCCGTTATAACTGCAATTTTCATAACATCACCTTTACAAATTTGATAATATATTATAACACATATATCCGTAAAATACAAGAAGCACCGCCGAAACGGTGCTTCTTTGTTATTATAATAAATTATGCTGCGAGGTTAATTGCAGTAATATGGGTGTTTACGCCCTCATACCAGTATACGAAGCCCTCAACGTCGATAACGTCGCCCTCGTTAAGATTTCCTACTGCGGTATAAACTGCAGTATCTGCGCCTGTAAGATAAGCCTCAACACAGAAGCTGTAGGATGCACCGTTGTAACCGAGAGTTACGTAGATGTCATCACCGGGCTCGCCACCCTTATACTCGATCTTCTCAACGGTCATACCCTTAAAGCTTGCCAACTGGTTCTGGTAGTTGATAAGTTCATCTGTACCAAGCTTGTCGGTAAGATCCTTAGCCTCAGCGATATACTCGCCTTCGAGAACCTCGTATGTAGCATCAACGATCTCAACCTCACCGGACCACTCAGCCTTAGTACCTGTAACACGGATCTTGGCACCTGTAACGAGCTTGTCGTTGTAGTCCTCCTGAGAGCAAGGCATCTCGTATACGAAGAATGCACCGTCCTCGTTCTGAGTGTAGAAGGTTGCTACGCCAACGCCGTCCTTTTCCCACCAGCCCTGCTTAGCCTGTACGTAGGTCTCAACAGTAACGGTAGAATCAAGCTCGGCTGCAACGTACTCGTCATAGCTCATAACGTCAGCAGTATTGTCTGCAACCTCTTCGGTGTCAGCAACCTCTTCAGTATCAACTGCATCGTTGTTTGCAGGCTCTTTTACCTCGAGATCGTTGGTTGTAGCACAAGCTGCAAAAGCAAATACCATAGCTGCAACCATAAGCATTGCAATGATCTTCTTCATAATTTTAATCTCCTTTTCTTGTGATATATTAATCACAACGATTATTATACTATCTTTTATGGAAAAAATCAAGTAATTTAGATTTATTTGACAGATTTGGACTTAATTTTCTCCTTTATGACATATGCTGCAATTCCTACCCAACATATTCCTATGCAAGATAGCAATATTACCGCGCCTGTCGGTAAAGTCCCGAGAGTAACTTTACCCTGTGAGGTGGTTATCTGATCAAGACGGTAGAGCGAGATCATCTCTGCTTCCAGCTCGTCTAAATACTTATCATTAAAGGGCTGATTTCGTCTGACAGTCTTGTTGACATTCTCAATAAGCTGTCCTGCCGCGTTACGCAGCGATGCTGAACCGTTGAATACCGGGGTAACAAAGGTATTATCTGTATTGTCAAGCAAAAGCCTTGTGGCATTAAGCTTGATATCATAATACATATCATTATCTTCGCCTGCTTTTGCAAGGTAATCTGTATACTCTTTGCTTTCCTGTGCTTTCGAGGTTACGGGACAATACCCTTCTGTCTGTGAATATGCTATTTGAACCTCGTTTGTAAGCATAAACTGACAGAATAGCCATGACGCAAGTACCTCGTCGGGATCCGACTTGTTAAACACACACATAGAAGGCCCCTGAGAGATCATAACAGGGTTTTCGGGATCATACTGAGGTATGGTCATAACCTCTGTTTCAAAATCGACAAGCTTATCCTCGTCGATATCCACAAGAGGTGCATCCGAGCCCATCCAGGTAGCACCTGCCGTTGAATCCACGGCAAATATGCACTGACCCGCATTAAGGAAGTTTGCGGGATAACCTGCATGCTTGAAGGTATCAAATGCACCGCTTTCGACGTGGGATGCTATCTCAGTCAATATTTCATCCGTTGTTTCGTTGAAAATCTTGACCTCCCCCATAGCGGTAGAATACTCGGCACCCCTTTGTTTGAGCATCTGTATCATCATATTGTCGGTAGACTTGTAGATAAAGGGTATAAGAACCTTCTGACCGTTGACCTTGAAGGTTCCGTCGGCATTCTTTTCGGTCGCTGCCTCGCTTACCTCCCATACAAAGTCCCAAGTGAGAGTCTCCGGAAGTGTGTAGCCAAGCTTCTCCACATATGTCTTGTTGACGTAGCAGGCTTCCGTACTTCTCATATAGGGTACGGCATAATAATGACCGTTAAATTCACATTCACTTATAAACTGAGGTATAAGCTCATCAAAGGTGGGGGAGTCAAATTTAAGCGCGCTTCCGCCAAGACCGTATTTTTCGTTAGAAAAAAGCTCGTCCAGAGGTACTACCGTATCCTCACCTGTAAGATAGGTTGCTATATGGTCGGGATAGGTAATACAGACGTTGGGTGTAGTATCTGTGGATATATTTGTGATGACATCGTTATATATCTTGCCGTAATCGGTATAGAGCCTGAGATTTACCTTGATGTTGGGATAAAGAGCCTCAAAGTCAGATATCGCGTTCTTATAGATGTTTACCTGTGTAACATTGGTATCGTTCTTTGCCCAGAAGGATATCTCATAACGCTTTGATTCGTCAAAGCTACCCGGAATCTCAAATACCTTCTTTTCTTTTGAACCGTGACAGGAGGTGAGAGTAAGGAGTGAAACAATTATCAGTAAAACAGAAATTATCTTCTTCACTGCTTAAGACCTCCTCTCGATACACCTGCCATTATCTTACGGCGGAATATGAGGAAAAGTATAATAAGAGGTACTGATATTACCACAACTGCCGCCATCATAGCGGGAATGTTGTCGCGTCCGAAGCCGTTTTCTCGTATCTCCTGTATACCGTTTGACACAAGGAAATACGCCTGATCGTCGGTTACAAGTCTCGGCCATACGTAAGAGTTCCAGCATTCAATTACCTTAAGTATGGTTATCGTTACAACGGTAGGTCTGCATATGGGGACCATAACCCTGGTCAGATATCTAAAATCGCTTGTTCCGTCAACCTTGGCGGCATAATAAAGCTCGTCCGGTATCTGGGAGAAATTCTCTTTTAAGAGATAGATATAAAACACCGATGTTACCGACGGGAGTATAAGTCCCGTGAAGGTATTTCTCAGATCGAGGTTGGTCACCGTAACATAATTCGTGATGATAACCAGCTCATTCGGTATCATCATAAGTGACAGAAACAGAGTGAAAACTATATCTTTACCCTTAAAGTCGAGCCTTGAAAAAGCAAAAGCTGACAGCACAGTAACAACTAGCATTATTGCTGTGGTGGCAAGGGTAAAGATTATTGTATTGAGAAAATATCCGCCTAAGGGAACTTCGGTAAAAGCTGACTTATAGTTTTCAAGGGTTGGGGCTAATGTATATAGCTTAGGTATCCACTCGGAATTATACGCACCGTATTCCTTTACAGAGGTGAGTATCATCCAATAGAAAGGAAACAGCACGATGATACCCCATACCGTAAGAAGAGTGTATATGACAATATCGCTTATCCGCTTTTTTGCCTTGGCGGCTTTTTCTATCTTTTCGTAATCCATATGCCACCTCTTAATAATGAACATTCTTTCGGCTGACAAGCAGATTAATACAGGTTATGGTCAGCACGATAACAAAGAGTATGATTGCCGCAGCAGATGCGTATGAAGGATAACCGCCGGAATTGCCGTAGAGCATGTCGTAAATATAGCCAACTATGGTATTCATCTCGGCTGCATTAAGGTCGGTACCGAAAAGTGCAACAGCATCAGAATAAGCCTTGAATGCACCTATAAAGCCTGTGATAATAAGATAAAACAAGGTGGGTGATATCATAGGCAGGGTTATCTTACGGAATATACGGAATTTCGAGGTTCCGTCTACCTTTGCGGCGTCGTAGTAGGTCTCGTTGACAGATGCAAGAGCGCTGGTAAGTATAAGCACCTTAAAGGGCATTACTACCCATATCGTATAAATACAAAGCACCAGCATCTTTGCCCAGTAGGGACCGCCGATAAAGTCTATCGGGGCAACGCCAAACCAGGAAAGCACGGTGTTTGCCAGTCCGTCGCTGTAGGGTGTCTGCTTAAATAGGATCATAAACACAAGACCTACTGCCAAAGTGTTGGTAACATAAGGCAGAAAGTACACCGTCTGATAGAGCTCACGGAGCTTCTTTATGGAGCTCAGCCCTACAGAGATAAGAAGCGCAAGTCCTGTTGACAACGGAACTGTGATCACTACAAGTATAAATGTGTTTTTGAGAGCCTGCAAAAAATAGGGATCGTGTAGAACGTAAGAGAAATTATATTCTCCCACACCGAAATACGTCTGTGAGGCAAAGTTGTAGCCCTCTTCAAAGGAGTAGACAAACACGTCTATCAGAGGATAGACCATAAATACTCCCAAGAAAAGAACAGCAGGCAGAAGATACAACCAGCCCTTGAGGTTGTTCTTCATATTCTTTCACCTGTCGTCTTGTTAAAGACGTATACCTTGTTAGGTTTAAGACCGAATACTACCTTATCGCCTTTAAGGGTGTCAAGGTTATCCGAATCAACGATGGCACGAATGACGTCGTTCTGTGAGGCTGCGTGTCCTGCAACGACACTTATATCTCTGCCCATTACCTCAACACGGTCTAATGAACAGGTAAAGCAGCCCTCTCCCTCAAGTGTGAAACCTTCGGGTCGTATAGCTACGTCAACCGTAGCATCGGGAGCATCAAAGCTCATTACCGCTTCGTTACCTATATAGAGCTTACCGCCCTTTATCTCGCCGTCAAATACGTTTACCGGCGGTGTTCCGAGGAACTTGGCTACAAAGAGATTACAGGGGTCATCGTAGACCTCCTGAGGTCTGCCCTTCTGCTGAAGCACGCCCTCCTTCATGACCACGATCATATCAGAGATAGACATCGCCTCCTCCTGGTCGTGAGTAACAAAGACGGTGGTAATACCCGTTGAACGCTGAATACGGCGTATCTCCTCACGGGTCTGGAGTCTGAGCCTTGCGTCAAGGTTAGAAAGAGGCTCGTCGAGAAGAAGTATCCTCGGCTCCTTTACAAGAGCTCTGGCTATGGCAACACGCTGTTGCTGACCGCCTGAAAGCTCGGAGGGCTTACGGTCAAGAAGCTCCTCTATCTGTACGAGCTTTGCAACCTCTGTTGCCATATCCGACATTTCTGCCTTTGACAGTTTGTCCTTACCCTTTCTGTTTTCAAGGGGAAAGGTAATATTCTGTTTTACGGTTAAATGTGGGTATAATGCATAGTTCTGGAAAACAAGACCTACACCTCTGTTTTCGGGAGGCAGATTTGTAACATCGTCGTCGCCGAAATATATCTCTCCTCCCGTGGGCTTCTGCAAGCCGGAAAGAAGATTCAGGGTCGTTGACTTTCCGCAGCCAGAGGGACCGAGCAGAGCTATAAGCGTTCCGTCCTCTATATCAAGAGAAAAATCGTTGACCGCAACGACGGGAGCGGGATTCTTTTTGTTCCTTGACGGAAACTTTTTTGTCAGATTTTTTAACGTGACCTTCATAGGAATACGTCCTTTCGTGTACAATAATTACATTATATACCCTTTTGTTCCTTATTTCAAGATAAAATCAGTCTTGTTTTTTATAAAATAATGATGTATAATGCAAAAAGGTGATGATTATGAAGGTGAATTATAAAAATCCAAAATTCTATAAAACAGCAAAATATCCAATAAGACAGCCTATCTATCTTACCTGGCTTATATGGGTACTGTCTAAAATTATGCTTATAGGCAAAAAGCACAAGGTCGAGCGTATAGGCATGGAGGGCTTAAAGCCTCCCTATATGCTGCTATCTAACCACCAGGCATTTGTTGATTTTGAGCTTGTATCCTTAGGTACTTATCCTCAACGGCTCAACAATGTCGTCAACATCGACGGGTACTATATGCGTCCTTGGCTTATGGAGTGGATAGGCGCTATCTGTACACGTAAGTTTACCAACGATATGTTTCTGCTCCGCTCCATAAAGAAGGTGCTTGAGCGCGGAGACGTTCTCTGTATGTACCCCGAGGCAAGATACAGCCAGTGTGGAATAACGTCCTATCTGCCCGACTCTGTAGGTATGCTTGTCAAGCGCAGTAAGGTTCCTGTAGTGGTAGCTCTTCACAGAGGTAACTATCTGCATTCCCCCATATGGAACGTAAAGCAAAAGAGAAAAGTCCCTCTGTATACCACACTTACACAGATTCTGACCGCAGATGACGTATTAAATATGTCTGCCGAAGAAATAAATCTCAAGATAAGAGAAGCCTTTGAGTATGACGAATATAAATATCAAAAGGAAAACGGCATACTGATAACCGAGCCTTACAGAGCCGAGGGACTCCATAAGATCCTTTACAAATGCCCCCATTGTATGGCTGAATCACAGATAGACTCCAAAGGAGCAGAGCTATTCTGTAAGAAATGCGGTAAGCGATGGAGACAAAACGTAGACGGAAGTCTATCTGCCGTTAACGGTGATACCGAATTTTCTCATATACCTGACTGGTTCAGATGGGAGCGTGAACAGGTCCGCCGTGAAATAGAAGAAGGAAGATACCGTTTTGAATGTGAGGTTGACGTTCATTCTATGCCTCATTGCTGGCGCTTTATTCCTTTGGGTAATGCAAAGCTCACCCACGACCCCGAGAACGGTTTTATCCTTGAGGGACATTATAACGGTGAAAACTACCGCATCCAACGTACACCTCTTCAATCTAACAGTCTGCACGTTGAGTATGATTTCCCACACATCAAGCCATATGACTGTGTGGATATATCTACGGAATCAGATTCCTTCTACTGTTATCCCGATAAAGAAAACGTGGTAACGAAGCTGTCCTTGGCTACAGAAGAAATATATAAGATCAATCTTGCGAAGGTAAGGAAATAGTTAAAAGCGATAGCAGCATTTTTGCTTCTATCGCTTTTTGACGTAGTTGATTTTAAGTAAACGTAACCCATACGAAGTATGGATTTCATCCGTAAGGATTTCACCGCTACAGGCGATTTCATCCATCGAAGATGGATTTCACTTTAATTCTGCTCCGCCCCACTCCACGACGGTGAAGCCTTTACGACTCGGAGCGGTAAGCTCCTGTTCAGGCAGAGAAATATATTCGTCACTTCCCTGCCATGCCATAAATACACGAATCAATGTATTGGGTTCGGGAGTCACCGTAAGCTTTGCGGCATCGGTATATATATCAGTCTGGAATGAGATCACATTATAAGGATTATGTTCCATCAGAGGCAGCCAATATACTATAAATTCGTTTGCCTCTCGGCGGTTAAGACCGAGCTTTTCAAGTGCATCTTCAAGAAAATCGGCTGTGTCCTCTCCCTTTATGCAAAAGCCCTTTGAAAGATCGTATTCGACGTTTGTTATACCCTCCCAATAGAGATAGTTATAGCTCTGACCCTCTGCATCGGTCAATGTTCCGTCGGGGGATGCGGTTACGCTCCAGACGTTATCGTATTTTGGATAGGTACAGGTAATCTCACCGTCAAGCTTTAATTTGACAGATACCTCGGTTTCTTCTTCGGGATAAAGGTATATTACAGGCTTTTCGTCAACAAACTCATAGCCGTTTGATACATCAAAGTAAGGCTCCAGAGGGTAATACTCCCATGAGTCTACATTAATCTGGGCGGGGTAGGTCTCCATTATTCCGCCTGTATAATAAACGCGAACAGTATCACCCACACAGGGCTCAATATCGTCAAGCTCACCTACCGAAAATGATATACGGCTGCAGGAATTTCTCTCCTCTTCTCCCTCAAGGGGTTCTACCACCGCAATACTGCCGTTATACTCGACTATAACAGCGATAAATTCATGCAAGGTATCGGTGCTTTGAATAATGTCGGTATCCTGTAAGGGCTGTTCTTTATATTCAAGATCCCATAGCTCGTCTATGGATTTGTTTCTGTCAGCGCCAAAGTATATACTTGTGTTTTTATAAAACTCATTTGATGACATTATTCTGTGCCATGCTACTATTTTATAGGTAAGAGCAAGATATTCTCTTGTTCCGCCGTCGTCATAGCTACCTTTTGGTATGGGAGTAAACAATACGGCAAGCAATACAAATACTGTAGCTATAGATATCCATATCTTCTTTTTCATAAAATACCTCCTTAAGAATAGTGAAACTCGTAATCGGGCAGAGCCTTCCATTCTTCGGATTCTGTGATTATCTGCTGTATACGTTTACATACCGAAAGAAATTTCCGTCCCTTTTGATTACTGCATTCATCAAAGCCCAAGGCTATATCCTCCGCCGTGACCGATTTGTAATAATCCTCTGTTTTAACGCTCAATACAAGGGTCATAGAGGGCGAGGAATGAAGCTTACCGTTGTGAGGGTCATACCTGTCGGAATATGATCTTATATCAAGCTCCTCGATAAGGGCGGATATCTCGTTAAGCTGTGCTTCGGTAAGCGTAAGATCGGTAGTATATTTATGTGGGTATGTCGCGTTCTTTTCTTTTATCAGCACGCCCGTTTCGCTGTCATAGGTGCTGACACCGTAGCATCCCCAGGTAAAGGAGAATGCAAAGTATTCTCTCGGCATTTCTTCTCCGTCATAGAAAATACGAATACTCTTTTCATCTTCGGGTAATTGCTTCTTATCTACCGAAACTATTATATGCCACAGAGCCATATCGTCGGTGCCTGCTTCGGGAACTATGGGATCGATAGCTATAGTCATACCGGCACCGTCTCTTTTTACATATTCCACCTTGTGCCGTATTGAACCGCTGGGTTCTTCTAAAATTACGAAAACAAGAGATTTTTCCTCAAAAAATTCCTCGGTGTAGCTGTCACACGCATCAAGAAAACCGACTGTACTATCCTCATAGCTCTTGTCTCTTCTTTCAAGGTAATAAAGCTCCTTGTTGCTTTCGTAATATTCGTTCAATTCATCGTATGAGCTTACCGTTTCTACTATGGGATACACATTACCCTCGATATAACTACCGGTGCGGATATACTCGGCTGTGAAATCAAGGTTTGTTTCAGCTTTGTCATCAAGAGATACAACACCCAATATACTGTCCTCAGGCTTATAGCTTCCGTCTCCGCGTTTGAGTCTGAGCGTAAAATACCCGTCGGTATATGCGGGATAGCTTGTATCAATTGCCCCGTGAACCAACAATATCCGGTCACCGTTATTATATTTCTTTGACAGCCTTTGTCCTACGGTGGAATCGTATATCACGGTCGCCATATCATCATCGTCAATGAGATATATACTG
>JAFQHD010000041.1 GCA_017398145.1 Clostridia bacterium | reverse complement strand
TCATACATATGGACCCCGTTGATTATAACGATCCTAAGACTCTGGAGCTTCGATGTAAGGTCAACGAGATAGTAAAGGGTCTCTGCGGTAATGCTTCTATACACGATTTCCGTGTAGTATACGGCAATACTCATATTAATCTCGTTTTTGATGTATTGTTGCCCTTTGATGCTGAACACAGCGATAAGGACTTTGTTTTAAAGGTACAAAAGCGTGTCAAGGCATACGACGAAAAGCTGAACTGTGTAATACATATAGATAAAGATTATACGGGTCATTGAAATTTTGTGACGGATATGTTATAATAAAGGTATCAAATACAGGAGAAAAACTATGAAAAAGATCATTTCTGTTATTTTAGCTTGTGTGATGCTGATACTCTGTATCCCTGCATCCGCCAAAACAGTCGGTTTCCCTGACGTTAAAGAAGGTGCGTGGTACTATGACGCGGTTACCTATTGCTCCGAAAAGGGAATATTCAACGGCAACAAGGACGGTAGCTTTGCTCCCGCAAAGTCTATAACAAGAGCAGAGTTTGTCGTAGCTCTTGCGAACTATTCCGGAGAAGATATCACAACAGAGGAGTGCGACCGCTTCACCGATATCAAGCCCTCTCATTGGTACTACAGAGCTACCGCTTGGGCGGCAAACAAGGGTATAGTTTCGGGCACATCCGATAATACCTATTCTCCTTCCAAGCAAATAAGTCGTCAGGATCTTTGCCTTATGCTAATGAATTATCTTAAGTATAAGGAGATCGAACTTGAGGCGGATATGTCAGAGCTTTTTGCCGATGATGCAAAGATAGGCACTTGGGCTAAGGAAGCAGTTTACGCTATCAAGACCGCTGGTATAGTGGCAGGTATGGGAGAAAACAAATTTGATCCCAGAGGCAATGCTACAAGAGCTCAGGTTGCGCAGATGATGATGCAGTTTGATAAATTTATGGAAAGTGCAGAGACTTCACCTATGAAGATCGAAAATGTTAAGATAACTATTCCGGGTGTTAAAACACCTGTTAAGTTTATGCATATAAGCGACAGCCATCTTACCCTCTTTGATGAAACCGATTCCGAAAAGGCAGTTGCCGAAATGACCGAAAGAGGAAAGATGTTTGACACTCAGGTAGGTGACGGAATACCCCGAGAGGACAAGCTTGCACAGTTCTATGCTATGGCAGCGGAAGAGGGTGTAGATCAGATCCTTCTTTCCGGAGATATCATAGATGCACCCAGTAACGCAAATATGAAGTTCTTGGCAGACCTTGTTAACAACTCCAAGATTCCTTCCATCTACACTTTAGGCAATCACGACTGGTCATTTAGCGATAACTATCAGGGTGAAAGAGATAAATATATGCCCGGATTTACCGATATATTCGGTGAGACAGATCCTGATACCGAAGAAAAATATTGGGATTCTGTATGTAATGTATATGAGTACGACGGCTTTGTGCTTGTGGTTGCAGATAACAGCACGGATCAGGTCCACTCTACTATAACCAGTGTTCTTAAAACTTATGCTAAGGCAGGTACACCGGTAATCCTTATGCTGCATGTTCCTGTAAGTTGCGAGACCGCAGTTGCGGATGTAACCAATATGTGGGGCAGAGATATCACTATCGGTTCAGCAGCTCTTAATCCCAATGCGGCAACCAAACAGTTTGTTGAATTTATCAGATCGGAAGAATCTTCGGTTGTTGCCATCCTTGCAGGACATACTCATCTTTCACATATAGATGACGTCAGCCCCAACAACAACACAGTACAGTATACTCTCGGTGCATCCTTTGAGGGTTACACAAGAATATTTGAAATAACAGGTGAATGATATGGGATTTGTAAGTACCTTTATTGATAACAGTGAGCATTATCCCTCTCTTATAGAGCAGGGCGAAGCTTATGCGGTACAGTTTAACGCACTTGTACCCTTTGACGGATATCACTATATCTGTCCCCGTATGTCGGCACATAACGGTATCCTCCATCTTTCTCTCTATAAGTGGAACCGTACATATAACGCAACTGTCTCGGGTGAAGCTATCGCTACTACCGTTTGCGACCTTGGCGACGGTACCACGATGCAGTTTAACTTTGATGAGCAGCAGCCCGGCGAATATCTCCTTGTTGCTCACGACGGTACAAGAGGCGTTGGCTTCTGCGGTCTTATCGACTCCTTCGACGGTGCGCTGATATATATCAACGGTACTCCCGCTGACGGCAGTATAGAGGGTTATATACATTTTACAGAGGATGCAGAAGACTATTTTGGCGAGCTTTCTATTGACTATGAGGCTATAAAGCCTGTCAAGCCTATGCCCAAGCAGATGCTTTCAATTAATCATCCCATCAATGCATTGAAGGTTGATAACGAGAGCTTTACTGCAATCGACGGTCTTGGCAGAAAGCTCCCCACCTACGATGAAGTAGGCGACAAGCGTAAGAACAAGTCTGTAGGTCTTTTCTATTGGGACTGGCATTATCACTACGAGCTTTCAAAGCCCTGTAACGTAAGTAAGATAATAGCAGAGCATCCCGATGCAAAGAATGATTATAATCACCCTATCTGGGCTGACAATCAGGCAGAGGCTTATTTCTGGAACGAGCCTGTTTACGGCTACTATACTTCTAACGATAAGTACGTTCTCCGTCGTCAGGCAGAGCTGCTGGCTGACGCAGGTGTAGACTTCATCGTATTCGACTGTACCAACGGCTCCTATACCTGGAAGATAGGATACGAAACTCTCCTTGAGACCTTCCACGAGGCAAGAATGGACGGCATCAAGACACCTCAGGTGGCATTTATGTTCAACTTTGCCCCCTTCCGTTCCACCCACGTAATGCTCCGTAAGGTCTATACCGATATCTACCGCCGCGGCAGATATAAGGATCTGTGGTACTATTATGACGGCAAGCCCCTTGTAATCGGCTTTGATGATATATTCAAGACAGGCAGAAAGCTCGATAACGAGATCCTTGATTTCTTTACCTTCAGACGTAACGATCCCCTCTATTTTACCAAGGAATCTCCCACACCCGACTCCTGGGGCTGGCTTTCTCTTAACCCTCAGGCTAAGTATGCTCCCCGTGAAGACGGAACGTTTGAACAGATGACCGTAGGTGTAGCACACAACGCAAGCGAGCACGGTCTTGTTCCTATGAACGATATAAGAGGCGGTGTTTACGGCAGAAGCCATACCACCGACCCCGATTTTTCCTATACCTATAAGAGAGCAGGTGAGGACTTTACCGTTAAGGCAGGTATCGAAAACGACCACTATTACGGTCTTAATTTCCAAGAGCAGTTTGACTATGCCATAGCATCCGACCCCGACGTTCTCTTTATCACAGGCTATAACGAATGGGTGGCAGGCAGACATCCCGTATGGCAGGATAGCCCCAACGCATTCCCCGATCAGTACAGCGATGAGTTCAGCCGTGACGTAGAGCCCACCAAGGGCCCCTTAAAGGATTTTTATTACTACCAGATGGCGGCAAACATCAGGCGCTTCAAGGGACTTGCAAAGCCGCAGCCTCATGCAGCGCAGAAGAGTATTAACAGTATTTCCGACTGGGATGATGTTCCCGCAGTCAATCTCTATCTTAATACAGCACCTAAGCGTGATAATGACGGCTGGGCAGGTACACATTACGTCAACGATACAGCAAGAAATAACGTAGCAGTTACAAAGTGCGCATATGACAGCGAGAATGTATACTTCTACGCAAAGTGTATGGCTGACATAACAGCTCCCGAGGCAGAAAACTGGATGCGCCTGTTTATATCAACCGACGACACTAAGCCCAACTGGGAAGGCTTTAACTACTATGTAAACTGCTTTGAGCGTAAGCTCAAAGTGTCAAAGGGCGGCTGGTGCTTCGAGGACGTGGCGGATATCGATATCAACCTCACAGGCGATACACTCGTAGTCAAGATTCCTAAGAGTGCTCTCGGTCAGGACAAGCTCGACTTCTCCTTCAAGTGGTCTGACAACGCACAGACCGATGGAGATATAATGGACTTCTATGTGAACGGCAACGTCGCCCCCTGCGGAAGATATGCGATTCCTGTAAAAGAGTGATAAAGCAGTTCAATCTAAAATCCCGAACGGAATTTCCGTTCGGGATCTTTGTTATTTATTGATCAGTTCATCGTATACACATACGACTCTTGCAACTACAGCGCGTGTGGCAACAGCCCTTGGGTCAAGCATCAGCTTGGTATCAGACGTACTTTGGAATATACCCTCATACACTGCCCATTGTACTGCTTCCTTCGCCCAGCCTGACACCTTGACGGCATCTTCGTATGCACTTATATCAGCTCTGCCGTCCGTATTGTAGCTTTTGTAGTCGGCATAATTCTGCATAAACATAGCAAGCTGTTCACGTGTTATATTACCGCCGATACCGAATTTACCGTTACCCATACCGTTTGATATTTTCTCTTCCTTTGCCCATTTAACAGCGGGAGAATACCATCGACCGGCAGGAGCGTCGGTGAAGCCTGTGTCACCTGTATAATCAGCCTTATCCTTACCCTCCATTGCGAAAAGTATCTGCACGAACTGTTCACGTGTAAGCAGAGAATTAGGCGAGAATTTGTTTTCGCTCATACCAACCATATATCCCTTTGACACCACGTTTTCGACACTTTCGTAGAACCAATGGTTCTTTTTAACGTCTGAAAAAGGATTTTCCCATTCAACGGTATAAACGAATCCCTTTGTTGAACTGTCCTCATAACCGTCCTTTACCGCATATGCGACAATGAACGTATCCTCGTCTATAGATATAGGACTCGTATACCTGATACGTGAGGGACTGTCAACAATACAGGGGCAACTTCCGTCAAGGGTATAATATATCTCGGCTCCTTCTGTGTCGGTTGTCAATGTCAATTTAGTTCCTTTTTTAACTACAGAGCTTGATACGATGCTCGCTTTAACGCTTTCACAGGTCTGCTTTTCAACTTGTTCTGACGTTATTCTTACAAGTGTAGAAGCGGATAGGTCTGTTTCGTCAAGAGAAACTGTGATCTCACCGTTACCGGGTAGTTTGCCCGTTATATCTACAGTCGCTTTTCCGTTTTCGTCGGTTGTAATTTTGTTAGTTTCAACACCTACTATACTGGGTGAAGTGTTGGTAAGAGTCAAAACTTTATTTGCACCCGCTTCACGTGGGAGTATCTGTATCTCAAGTGTTTGTTTTGAATTATACAGAATGGTTACGCTTTCGCTTACCGAAACGGTTTCGGGCTTAACTGCAACAGGCTTGGTTACGGTAAAGCTGTGTTCTATTTCAGCACCGTTATAATTCTTAACGTTGCTTATCTCTACCGTTATGTCATCTGTAAGCGAAGCGTCAGGCTTGAAGCTGAATACAGATGCGTATTCTGCCGTCTTATCGTAGTTATATTCAGCGTTGACTGCGGATATAGCTCCGTTTATCTTATTACCGTTATGATATATGCTGACAGTATTCGTATTGACAGAATCTATCTGCATATACTGAGAGAATATTAACTGTATTTCGTCAGTATATACGTTTACCGCTTCAACGGTAGGCGCTGCCTTTGATATGATAGCGGTATTGACCTCTAACTGAGGCGGAGGAACGGGTAGATATCCGTTCCCGTTTGTTGCGGGGTCGGTTCTTGTGTCGGTATCATAATATCCGTCCTTTGAGAATTTGACCAGCCACTCACCAAAGGGAACGTCCCAGGCAAACATACCGCTTTTGTCGGTATATAACGGGTTTTGCTGACCGTATTCCTCGGCGTTCCAAAGAATCTCCTCGCCGTTTTCAACATAATATGCGGCAGCACCGACACCTTCTACACGGTTTGAGGGAACTGCCTCGTATACGTAACCCGAAGGGTCGATGATGGGATTAGCATTAAAAGAAGTTGTTTTCCTGTTTCCTCCGTCTCCGCCGTGACCGCCTCCGGATCCCCCGCTTCCACCGGAGCCACCGCTTCCGCCCGAACCGCCGCTTCCGCCCGGATTGAAGCTGTCTCCCATACCGTCACCGTTACAGTCAAGGAGATCTATCCTTTCACGAAGATTACCGTAAGCTTCTTCTATATGCTTTGCAAATGCAAGATCAGCGGCAGTCGTAACGGCGATCATAGCACCTACGACGGCGGCAGCAGCATATATTGAGCCGCCTCCCGTTACAGGTGCAAACGCAGCACCGCCCGAGAAGGATGCGGATACGGCAATTATATTCATTGCCATACTTCCGCCAACGTGACCGATCATTGAAGCAAGAAGCTTATTGATATCTTTTTTTATTTGCTCAAGCTCGGCTGCATCCTTGGGACAGCTCGTAGGTAAGGATTTTCTCAACGCTTCAATTTGCGAAGCATATTCTCTGACGGTAGCAATATCAAATATCAATCCCACACCGCCGAGAAATCTTCCTGCGTTGTCAAGATTTCGGAGTACCGCAAGCTGTGAGGTACGGGCGTTAAGCGCATTTGTAATTCTGGACTGACGGACGTTATGGTGTGTACGGATATCCATCAATTTCTGTATTTCACTCTCAGGTGCGCCTGCAGCTCTCAGTTCGTTTATTTTGTCTAAATAAACGTTCATAGCCGCAGTATTGTTTGCATCAAGCTCGGTAAGCCGTTTGAGCCTGTTTACAAGAAAGCTCTCTTTGCCGTTCATCGCCATAGAGAAATGAGTTCCTGCCGCCACGATGTTATTTGATATATCGACCGCTTTATCTGCCAGATCGATTATCTTTTCATATTCGGTCTCGCCCTCGGGAGAAAGGATGGATTCGTCAAGCGTGACGTCAACCACGATCTCCATATTCTTGTCCGGCAGAACTACTTTAACGTTATCGTTATCTTGGCGGACGTATACGTCAGTTCCTTTGCTTGTAGGCTTTGCCTCATAGCCTGAATTTATCAGATCGGCAGGTGAACTGTCATTTTGCTTTAATTCTACGTCCGCCGTAAAATCCTCTGAAGATATGGTTGCCGAATCCTCGTCCGCGCTTATTTTTATACCCGAATCCTCGGTAGAGGTATTTTTGATATAATCATACTCGTCTAATAAGCCTTCGCCTTCATCTGCCATTGAGGTTATAGAGCCTGACAGCTCATTGATATCCATTTCCTCATATTTCGATATATCAACCTTGATACCTGCTGTCAGCTCGGCAACAAGAGCGTTATATTCATCGATGTATTCATCTTCAATATCCTGCACGATATCCATATCAATATCGCCGCTGTAACCTACAAACGTATCGTCATACATAGCACCGACAGTTAAAGGCATATCCGCAGCTGTGGTATAATCGTGTGTGCCTATCCAGAGCTTTGTGCTTTCATCATATGTACACTCAACGTATACCGTTTCTCCGTTTGAGCCTGTTGTATAAACGTAAAGCTCAGATATGTTTTCAGGATCACCTGTCGTTTCGACTTTAAATGTAAACGTAGGGAATCTGCCCGGCCAGCATCTGTAGTGAGGGGTATTTCCGGGGCTGTTGAAGTCAAATACAGATACGTTTTCTCCGTTGTCGCCTGTGTTTATCATAGTTATCCTTGAGATGTCGACGTAGCCGTCAAGGTATGTTATCCATTTTGACTCGGTATAGCCTGTATACGACAGCTCCTCTGCGGTTATAAGTGCATAAATTTCGTGATTGGAACGGGAGTAGGTTTTATTTAATTCTATTTGGGTTTTCCATTCACCGAGAGCGTTTGCCCGTGTTTTGCCCGCAGATATACCGTTATCGAATATTTCTACCGCTGCGTAAGGAACACTTAAGCCTGATACGGCAAGGGATGCAGTACCGGTTTTTTCGGGAATATATATTCTGGAGACAGATACGGTCAGCTTGGCACTTGCTATAGGCTGGTATATGATACCGTTTTGTGTTTCGGCAGACAGCCTTGCATTGAGTGTATATTCTCCTGCTCTGTTTCCTGTCAGATAAAGATATAATATACCCTTGTTTTTATTTGTATTGACCGAAACGGTATCCCCGTTGATCGAATAGGGACAGGGCATACCGTCAAGATAAACACCGCCCTCCAATAAACCAAGACCGTTAAGATCTATCAAAATACTTTCCGATTTTGTCGGATAATCGGGGGATATTTCGTATTCTATTCGTAATCTTACGTATTCTCCGATAATAATATCGTTTTTAGAGAGAGTTGCGTGAGTATTGTCCGGATTTGTTATAAACAGGTCAGTTTCATCAAACTCGGGAACTGTCACGGTGTTAATAATACTTATTGATCCGTTTACGATCTCAACTGAATTAAGTGTATAATGCTCACCCTCCGAAAGTCCGTATTCACTCAAAGAGTTTATATCGGCAACGCTTTTCAGCAAAGGGGTATTCTCTATAAATATTGCCGAATAATAACCGTCCTTAAGCGGTCTGCTTGTATAAGAGCCGCTTGCACTTTCCGAATACACAAACCTGCCGTTACTGTCAAATACCATAGCTAAAGCTTCGGTATCGGATTTGATCTCCGATACTCTGAATCTGCCGTTTTCTGTCAGTATTGCATCAAAATGCCCGCATTTGTTTTCATCCAGGGTTACTCTTACAGGCTCAGAACGCATTGAGTCATCACTTGCGCTCAGGGCGATCTCAAGAATATCGCCGGGATCTGCTTCGGTTACGATCACGTAGGGATACTGGAAGCTGAAATCGGTTATGTGTTTATTTTGTGTAACGTTTTTAATTGCGAGGTTTAATCCTTCAACACTTGTAACGGGTGTTACGGTTGGGTTATCACCCTTCGCCGCAACTGTACGCTTTGATAGGGTAAAGGAAATTTTGCTGTCGGGCAAGGGCGAGAGAACAAAGTCGGCTGACTCTGCTGTAATACCATCAAGCGTAAGGCTGCGGTCATAATAACCGTCCTGCTTTACGGTAACTGAGGTAGGCAGATCTTTTATAACTATAGAATATCTGCCGTTGCCGTCAGATACGGTATCTGTTGTCAAAGTATATTTACCGTTATAGGTCTGTGTAAAGGATATAACGGCACCCTTAACAGCAATACCTTCCGTGCTTTTCACAAAGCCTGTCAAGCTGATATCCTTGTGCTTTTCAAGGGTATAGTTCGGCTTGTCCGGATCCAATATAGTTCTTTCGGGCTGTTTGTATATATAGGATAACTCTTCATCTAATATAATTTCATATTCATATTCGGCATCATCGGATACATTATAAAGAGTATTACCCTGTCCGATAATAGTATCACTTCCCTTGTTGTACCAGTTGACCGTATAGCCATCTGTTAATGTATTTCCTTCATCCATAACGGTCAGGGTCACCGAGGATGAATCAAAAATAGGCTGCACGGGTACGTTGTTGGATAAACAGTATTCCCATACGTAGGAATTCGGAAGTGTATATACGGTAAGCATCGGACAATCGCTGAACACCCAACCTGCGATACTTTCAACGTTGTCATATATCGTCAAGCGTTCAAGATTGCTGCATCCATAAAATGCATGGTTGCCGATTCCTTTAACCCCTAAACCCAAATTGACTTCTGATAAAGCAGTACAGGATTCAAAGGCATAACCTCTTATAACAGATACACTGTCGGGGATTGACAGTGTCTGCAGAGAAGTACAGTATTGAAACATGTAGTCGGAAATTCTGGTGATTCCATCGGGTAATGATACCTCAACAAGTTTACTACAGTCCTGAAATACCCCATTTTGAATATCTGTGACAGAATCGGGAATGGATATTCTTTCTATACCTGTCTGGGAAAATGCATGCTGGCCAATTGTTGTAAGTCCTTGCGGAAGATCAACTTCTTTCAGTGAGGATGAGTGCTCAAAAGCAGACGCTCCGATTTCCTTTACGCTGTCGGGGATTGACAGGGTAGTTAAGGAAGAACAATACGCAAACATACCGATGGGAATTTCTGTCATATTCTCGGATAATGTTATCTCTTTCAAATTGAAACATTTCGCAAAGGCATCCATATAGATATCTGTAGCTGTATCGGGAAGTTCAACTGATTCTATACCGCTACCTGAAAAAGCGTAGCTTTTAACCGTGGTAAAACCCTCGGGTAAGGCAATATGCCTTAATGAATCGGTATAAGCAAACGCAGATTCTCCGATCTCTTTTATACCCTTACCGAAGGTTATATCAAAAAGGCTGAAGCAGTATTCAAAGGCAGAATCACCTATTACAGATACGCTGTCGGATAATTTGATATTCTTGAGTGAGCCACAATCACGGAAGGCTCTATTGCCGATAACGGTGACGGTATCGGGAAGCACGATCTCCGTAAGGGTGTTACAACCGGAAAACGCTCCTTGACCGATCTCTGTTACAGCCTTACCGAAATTAACAGCGGATAATTTATCACAGTGTCTGAAGCACTCATTCCCAATACTTTCAACCTTGTCGGGTATCGTTATCTCCGACAATGAACTGCAGCCATTAAATACTTTTTCGCCGAGAACTGTTATGTTTTCGCTTAATCTGACTGTTTGTAATTCTCTGCAATTATTGAAGGCTTCGTTTCCGATAACCGTGACCGAATCAGGGATGTATATACTTGTAAGCTCTGCGCCTGAAAAAGCACCGGGACCTATTTCTTCCAATCCCTCGGGAAGAATAATTTCTCTCAGGTTGTCACCTTCCGCAAAGCAATGGATGTTCAGCTTTTTCAAAGTTGAAGGAAGATTTATCTTTTCGAGAGCATAGCAATAACAGAAGGCACGGTCACCGATGACTGTTATACCTTCGGGTAAAATCACCTCTGTAAGTGAATAACAATCCTGAAATGCATTGTTGCCTACTGTAGTTATTCCATCAGTAATAACCACCTTGGTAATAGAATCCTTATACTCATACCAAGGGGTATCATAGTATGAATTCCAGTTTTGCATAGAGCCCTTACCGCTTACGGTAAGTATGCCCTCGGAAAAGCTCCATTCAAGCTCGGCAATACCGTCATCTGCAACTATCGGTACTGCCTGTAAAAGCATAATAAGTGATAATAAAACCGCAAGGGTCCTGCTAAATATTTTTTTCAACAGTCTCGCTTCCTTTCTGACATTAATTTACAGTTAAATTATAACACGGGAAAGCTCAAATATCAATAACCTTCCAAGCGTTAATTAACTTTTCATACGACCACGCCGCATTTGCAGGTGAGGTAGAGGGCAGATAAACCGCATCTCGGTTAACTTTGTCGCGGATATATTTATTATAATAGTTCAACGCAGTTTTTCCGTTGACATAAATATTCTTAATATCCGCATTATCAAGAATCATTGAAACATCGTTTGGTACTGCATTTTTTATCGAGCTGTCCGAGCTTCCCGTGATATCACAGGAACCTATAACATCCCATAATGCGATCCCGTGTTTAATAAGAAAAATCTTCTTTTCCTCTGTAGTTTCGGGAAGGTCTGTATCAAATACAGCCGCCAACACGCGCCAGAAACGGTTTTGTTTATGCCCGTAGAAAAACTCAGCTTCTCTTGATGCAACAGAAGGAAAGCTACCGAGGATAAGTATTCTTGAATTGTCGTCATATACAGGCGGTATGGGATGATTTATCATAATATTATATTTCTATCTTCCTATCCTTGAAATAAAATTCCTTATCTCTGTCATTTATCTCTCGCAGCACCCGACAGGGATTACCCACAGCTACCACATTTAACGGCAGATCCTTTGTAACTACAGAGCCTGCACCCACAACGGTATTGTCACCGATAGTCACACCGGGAAGGACAATTACTCCTGCACCGAGCCAGCAGTTTTTACCGATATAAACGGGCATATTGTACTGATACGCCTGTTCGCGTAATTCGGGCAGTATGGGATGACCCGCGCTTGCCACGGTCACGTTGGGACCGAACATAGTATAGTCCCCTACGTATATATGCGTATCGTCAACCAATGTCAGATTGAAGTTGGCATATATATTCTTACCGAAATGAACGTGCTTGCCGCCGAAATTTGCGTGAAAGGGCGGCTCGATATAACAGCCCTCTCCGATCTCGGCAAACATTTCTCTCAGCATTTCAGCCCTTTTATCAAGCTCCGTAGGACGTGTATGATTAAAGTCATAGAGCCTGTCAAGGCATTTTACCTGTTCCTCAAATATTTCCTTGTCTGTAGGGAGATACAGCTCTCCCGTATGCATTCTATTTTTCATTAATAACCTCATCGAATTTATCGAATAACGCTTTTGACATATTCTGCATTACCTTGATATCGGTTTTCAGTACGCGGCGGTCATAGGTGACAAGACCGTTTGTTTCGTCCTCTATGTCGCTTAACTGCGTAAGAACAGCGGCACATAAACCCTTTTCTATCATAGGGATGATCTCGTTTCTGTACAGAGAATCAAGCGCCTTTGTAAAGTCCTTTGTATTGTCAAAATACTTATAACCGTAGGTTTTTGACAGATTAAATGAATGTTCGGGAATCTTACAGCTGTAGCCGCCGAACTCGGACAGCACCAGAGGCTTGTCACCCTTATGCTTGATATTTACTTTCTTGAAATAAACGTGCTCGCTTATAACGTCACTTTCCTTGGGTCTGAACCAGCCTGAGGCTGTATCGTATATTCTTGACGGGTCAAACTCCTTGAACTTACGGTATAGCTTATCGGCATCGTGCTGTCCCCAGCCCTCGTTGAATATGGTATAATAACACACCGAAGGATGGTTATAGAGAAAACGCATCATATCCATAGATATCTTGCGGAATGCGGCTTTTGTCTTATCGTTAACCGGACGGGTAAGCCCTTTTTTGATACCTATAGTCGGTAATACAGTATCAAGAAGATAGTTATACCCGCCGCAGTTCACCATATCCTGAAAAACTATCATTCCGTACTTGTCACAGTAATGATAGAATATTTCAGGTTCTATCTTAATGTGCTTACGCAGAGTATTGAAACCCAGACGTTTTGATATCATTATATCGTATCTGAAGCCCTTTGTTGTAACAGGCGTATATATTCCGTCCGAATAATACCCTTGATCGAGTAAGCCGTGGAAAAAATACGGCCTGCCGTTCAATAGAATGCGGTTCTTATCAACGGTTATTGTTCTCAGGGCGAAATATGATTCTATCTTATCTTCACCGCATTCTATTGAGAATTCATATAAATACGGTTTGTCGGGCGACCAATGTATTGGATCGTCAATATCTATCTTGATGTAGCTGCCGTCAAACTCGTAAACTTTAACTTCAGATTTTATTAAATCGCCGTCAGGACCTTCTAAATAGTCAAAAATAACCAGCTTTTTATGCTTTTCACCGCCTACAGTCTCTATCTTGACCGAGTCAAGGGTTGGTGTTATCCATAAACCCTTGATATATTCCTTCGGCACCTCCTCAAGCCATACCGTCTGCCATATACCGCTTATGGGGGTATACCACATACCGCCGCGTTTTTTGCGTTGCTTGCCGTATGCATTTGTGCGGTCAAGATCATCGGTAACAACGACCTTTAAGATGTTGTTTTCTTTCAGATGTTCTGTGATATCAACCTCAAAGGGCAGATATCCGCCGTTATGAGTGATAACATGAGTATCGTTTATATATACCTCGGCTATCTGATCAACTGCACCGAAGTGAAGTATAACATTCTTGTCACTTTCAAGAGTAAACTCTTTTGTATATATGTATTTTTCGCCCTTTTTTAACTCACGACAAATACCTGAAAGTAAGGATTCAGGCGGAAAGGGAACTTTGATCTTACCGATATAGTTTTCTTTTCCGTTCTTTAATACCGAGAGATCCCACTCACCGAGCAATGGAATAAAGCTATCTCTTTTAAGTGTGGGGCGTGGGTATTCATTTTCCCACTGTGTCGGATACTCGTCAAACGGTGTATATAATTTCTGATTTTTTTGTTTCATATCATCACATCCTTTGAATAATTTTATCATTGTCGAATGAAATAGTCAATTAATTTTCAAAAATCAGTTTACAATAGAAATTATTTGTGTTAAAATACATAGGTATCCGCCTTTAGCTCAGCTGGATAGAGTACCGGATTCCGATTCCGTTGGTCGCAGGTTCGAATCCTGTAAGGCGGGCCAAAAAAGCGACTTGTAAAACAAGTCGCTTTTTTAACTAAATTCATCATTTGTACGGCTGATATTCGCCTTTGTAGTTATTGGAAATGATTTTATTTATAGAAGCCGTGAAAGTTCGTTGTTCTTATGTGCATTTTAGGTTATAATGTATACCAGAGTTTAAAAGTAATAAATTATGGAGAGATCATTAAATATTTTAGCTGAAAAATATATTAAATCTGTATCCTTCGATTTTGATAATTTTGATCAATCTTTATGTTCATTAAATGTAGGAAAATACATACTAGAATTTGATAGAATGTCCATGTTGGTCTTCAATCATAATTTGTCTAAGAAAGAATATAATCTGTTTGCTAAATTTAGCCGTGAGATCTATAATAAAACTGTGACTTATGAGGTTAAAAAACGAGTAAAAGAGTACGGCATATTATTTGCTTTCTTTAGTATATTTTCTGAGTATAAGTCGTTTAGGATCGAGGCTAAAACGAATCCTGATTTTATTTTATATGACAATGACACACCTTATGGAATTGAGATAACTGAGTTAACCGATCCTTCTGATAAGATATTGACAAGAATATTAGACGAATCAACAGATGATTCTTGCATAGAAGACATTATAAATGCAGCTATAAATAAACATGGATTAAAAGCTAAGATATATAAGTATTTTAGTATTAACGGTGTATTATCAATTGCATCTCCATTGATCGATATAATTGCAAGAAAAGAAAATTTTGCAAATCAAATACTTAGAAAGTATAAAAAGTATCAGGATATGATTTCTGAATTCAATGAATTTATCATTCTATGTGATGCACGGTTAGGAATTGAACTTGACAAAAGTGATGATATTGAAGAAATTTATGATATTATTGATAGTAAAATGTTATTAAACAAAGTATGTGTAGTGGTTTTATATACTGATGACTCTGGTAATCTCATGTATGAAATAAGAAGATGGGATTAGACATTTTATGCTTAAAATATGAGAATTATAGGGGTTATGATTCAATGATTGAAGATTATGCTAAACACGCTGCTATATGGGATTGGGATGGTTTTGACAATTCAGAAGAATACAATTATTGGCGCAAATATGCCGAGCAATATGGTAAGAAAGTTCTGATTCCGATGTGTGCACTCGGGCAAATCGGGGCATATATGGCTAACAGTGGGTTCCATGTTACTGCTTTTGATATTACAAAAGAAATGATCAACGAAGGAAAGAAAAGATTCAATACGGTTCCAAATTTAGATTTAAGGGTTGCTGATATTTGTGATTTTGATTTTCCAGAAAAAGGATTCGATTTTTGTTTTATCGCAACACAAGATTTACATTTGTTAACTAACATAGAAATGGTAAGAAAAGCATTTAAATCTATATCGGGGCACTTAAGAAAAGGTGCTTGCATTGCTTTAGAACTAGTACTTCCTAAATTTGAATCTTATGAATGTCCTGTGCGAATTTTTCATCCTCGTGTGCCTAATTACATAGATAAAAATATTTGGAAAGAAAGTAAAAATAGGTACGATTCTATAAGTAAGAAACAGTATATTGAACAGATAGTATATATACAAGATAATAAGGGGATTGAATCTTTTAATTATTCTGTTGTGTTGCAATACTTTGAGCGAGATGAAATTCTGCAAGCTTTAAGTTATGCTGGATTTTCTGTTATTGGTGAATATACGGATCGAAACAAAAGTCACTGGACTATGAGCGATAAAGATTGGTTAATTGAGGCTATAAAACAATAATAAACATTTTCTGGAAATATCTTATCGTTTAAAATAATGAGGTTTTTATGAATTTACTTTGGCTCATACCCCTATGTATAATAGCATTTATATTGCTTTTTTCCTTCGTCTGTTTTATGATCGTATTTTATTCTCCGAAGCGTAAGCCCTTGGGCGAGGATGAATATGAAATACCCAAAGGCGAGATATATGAGGTCTACCGTGATTATATGGTAGAATGGGCAAAGAAAAGCCGCACTATGCCCCACGAGGATATGTGTATCACATCTTTTGACGGTCTTAAACTCCGTGGCAGATATTATGAATACTCAAAGGATGCGGTGGTAGAGATACTTTTTCACGGCTATCGCGGTAACGGAGAGAGAGATCTTTCCGGTGCTATAGACAGATGCTTTCAGTTAGGCAGAAGCGCTCTTATCGTTGATCAGCGGGGAAGTGGACGCAGCGATGGACATATTATTACCTTCGGTATTAAAGAACGGTACGACTGTCTTAGCTGGGTCGATTACTGTATCAAGCGCTTCGGTAATGATGTTCGTATTAAGATAACAGGCGTTTCTATGGGTGCTGCAACAGTTACTATGGCATCGGGAATGGAATTGCCGAAAAATGTAATAGGTGTCCTTGCAGACTGCGGTTATACCTCACCGAAGGAGATCATACGTAAGGTATTAAAGGATATCAAATTACCCGTGTTTCTTTTCTATCCAATGATAAAGCTGGGGGCTTTGCTCTACGGCAGATTTGATATAGAATCTGCTTCACCCGTAGAAGCAATAAAAAGCTGTAAGATACCTATGCTTATCTTCCACGGTGATAATGATGCCTTTGTACCTGTGCATATGAGCGAACAGCTCTACGAAGCCTGCGGCAGTGACAAAAAGCATATATCTATAATCAAGGGCGCAGGTCATGGACTTGCATTTCCCAAGGACAGAGAAGGATATCTTGATACGGTACGCAAGACCTCAAAGGAATGGGAAATATAACCTGATAAAAACTAAGCCCGAAAATCTCGGGCTTTTTTCTGTTTAATATAAGGAATTTTATTGTGTCTGATCGTATAATAAGTGAAGGGGTCGAAAATGACCTCACAGGAGGAAAAACTATGGATAACGGTGCAAGTAGCTACCGCCGTTTTCTTGATGGTGACGAAGCCGCCTTTGACGATATAATGAAGGAATACTTTTACGGTCTTGTGTTCTTTATTGACCGATACGTGAGGGATACCCACGCAGCCGAGGATATTGCTATGGATACCTTCTGCGAGCTTATAGTCAATAAGCACAGGTACAACTTTAGGGTATCTCTTAAAACCTATCTGTATATGATGGGCAGAAGCCGTGCTATAGACTACATAAGGCATAAAAGGGTCATAAAAACCACAGAGCTGTCGGATGCCGCTGATCTGAGCGACTCCAAGAGCCTTGAAGAGCTTGTGCTTACAGAGGAGCGAAAGAAGAAGGTTCATAAGGCAATAGCTGACCTTCACAAGGACATGGGTATAGCCATACACCTTATATATTTTGAGGAAATGAGCTATAAGGATGCCGCAAGGGTAATGAAAAAGAGCCGTAAGCAGGTAGACAACCTCTTATACCGTGCAAAGAAAGAGCTTCGCGCTGTTCTCGGAGAGGATGGTGAGCTGTTTTGAAGGAATTAAACGAATACAAAGCGGAGATCTTCCGCAGAAGTGAAGAAAAAATTAAAGAACGAAAAAGACGAACAAAAAGGAGCATTATACTATGTACCACGCTTTGTCTTTTCTTTGCGGTTTCGGTGATACTTATACCGCCTATGCTGACGGATAATGCGGACGGAGTATCGGTAGAACAGGATCAGATTATGGATGATGCGGATGGTGCAGAGGCACTTGATACTGCCGCTTCGGTCTATATACGCGTCGAGGTAACGTCAAAGGACCAAACTGCGGCAGCTACCCACGATACAGATAAGATATCACAGATAGAGGAGCTTATAACAAGTTGCTTTGATGACAATTATCTTTATTATGATATAAGTGAACGTAAAGAAACAGCAGAGATCCGTGACGAGAGCCATACAGATTACAGTATGAGCGAAAGCATAAACGAAAACGATGACGAAGATGCTGACGCTATAACCGTCACCCTTACTGCCGCTGACGGTTATACAAAAACACTCATAATTAACGGTCATAAGCTTATCGACACCGAGCTTGACGTTGACACCGATATCACAGAATCAAGGCTTGGGGAGCTTATAGCCATTATCGGTTTAGAGTAAGGAGATGGTGATATGAAAAAGCGTTGGATTATTTTGATCTTTGCATTTGTTTTGGTTGTTGCTTTATGTATCACACTTCTTGCCGTTACAGCTTACAACGGATATAGCCTTACGGTGGGCAAGGTGTATATAACGAATGAC
>JAFQHD010000040.1 GCA_017398145.1 Clostridia bacterium | reverse complement strand
GGTTCATATAGAAATCCCACTCTTTCGGATTACGTTCACGAAGGCGATCAAATCTATGAGGTCTCTTTTCAAGGTGAATACCAAAACCGCAGATCGGACAACCTGTACGCTGTGCCTCGGTAGTAAACAACTCGTATTCAAACTCGGGATAATGCTCTCCTTCGTGTTCTTCTACAAGCTTATTTATCTCCTCAGCGCTACGTTCTCTTCGGTCAATCTTACCGTAGATTTTGGGGATTATGGTCTCAAGCTCGGTGTCACCAAATTCTTGCCAATGCTCGTGATACCATTCTTCCATCTCAAGGGCAAGCATAAGAAGATCCTGTCGCATAAAGATAGCAAACGGAGCAGATCTGACCGTGGATTTACCCCAGTAATTACAACCGTGAAGCTTCAAGGATTTTTCTCTACGTCCGCCTTCACTTGCCATAAGTCCGAGGAACGGTACGCTGTTATGCTCCTTTGCATAATCATCACACGGCTTTTCTTTAAGATAATAGCAGCATTTCGAAGAACACTTGAAAGGTGCTATTTGATAGTTAACTCCTTCGTTCTCGTTTTCATATCCCGCAAATTTTTCAAGCCATTTCTGAGGCATCTTCATACGAGAGTTTTTTTGATATCCGCCGTATGCACCTGTTTCACCGGTTATGATCGCGTGACGGACAGTTGCATTCTTTTCGGAAGGGTTCTGTAACAGCTCAATCTTCGCTGCTATTTCTTTGGATATTACCGGGAAACCGTACTCCTGCACTATCTGCGGCATAGTCCACGGTTTACCGTCTTCCTTCTTTGCACTTGATAATCTCTCTATACCAAGAGCTTTATGTACTTTCTGTATACTTGCATCCTCTAAAGATGATACAGATATGCCGTGACACTTAATGCCTATCGAATGCAGAAACAGGAACAATACGATACTGTCAAGACCACCTACTGATACGTGATAGTTCTTATCGTGTTCTCCGCACATACGGACAAACTCGTGAGCTCTGATAGCTGCGTACTGCCTCTTGAAAGAATAGGGCATTTTCTGCTTGACAAGGAAATCAGCCATCTTACGTTCCGAGTCGTTCTCCTTCATTATTTCAAAGACTGTTTTCATTTTCCTCCTTATCCGCTTCAGCACGGAACGCATGATAATACAGCATTCCTACCTTTTCTGCCTTCTTGATGATTTTTTTCAGAAGATCCGAACTCATTTTGAAATTAAGCGAGTTCTGTACCTTCGTACTCAACCCAACGATTACCGTCATATCATTCACGGCACCGTCTTCGTCTACGTTCTCGCTGAACAACGTCAACTGACGGTTAGGAAGAAACGTAATGCATATCGGATACTTGCTGTCATCGACACTGCATTCAAGCTCTGTGTTCTCTTGACAGAACTTACACAACCGTTCCACAGCTGCATCATATTCTTTCTTTTCTGCAGATACCTCCATAACTCTACTCTCCTGTTTTATAATTTATTAAAAACCGCGGTCAGGTTTCTTAAAGTTCTATCTTTCTGTTTTCAAACTTCTTGTATGCATCGAAATAGATTTCGTTCTTTTCTTTGTTATAAGTCACCTCATAATACATACCGTCATGTAACGATGTAGATATGAGAGCCTTAATGTTTCCAAGGATATATGCGTTCCATACAACAAACGCAAATACCTCTTCTGTAGCATCGGTCTTATCCTGATGCTCTACAGCATATTCAGTAACAAGCACCAATGCGTGTTCAATAAATTTTTCGTTTGTCAAGAATATCACCTCTATACAATTTATTTAAAACCGACCGCGGTTTTTACCTTAACGCATTCACGGGATGCATTTCACGACGGCACCGCCGTCATTTCACGGCGAAGCCATTTCACGAATGCAAAGCATTCATTTCACCGCCCCTTCGGGGCTTGCGGCAGCGGCGGGTATCGAACCCGCCCGATCGCAAAACACAAAAAATCGACCGTTCCCCATTCGCTGCCGTATGTGGGAATGCTCCCTATGCCGGGAGCATTCCATCATGCTTCAATGCCGCTATCTGGCTGTCGCTTAAATCCTCCACAAGTCTCATCGGAACCATCAGCACAAGAGAAACAGTATCCACCTTCCGATGATTCTTATATACCTTCACCGTATTATGTCGGTAATCGATATAGCCCTCAAGAGATTCAACGAACTTGTTGTTTTCATCCAATCTCCACAGTATACACTTGTTGTATCCGTTGAGCTTGCGCCGCAGCGCATATTTCACGTTGTTACCCATACAGTACACCTCCTACGTGAATATATAAGGCCTCTATCTCTGCATTGGTTTTAGCCACCTCTACCGAAAGATCCTCATTATCAATATCCAGAGCCTTAAGCCTGTGATAGCTACGGCATACCGAGGCATAATCAAAAGAATCATACTCAGCCATCACAGCACAGTACTCAGCCAACACCTCGCTGTCCCGGTATCCGTCAAGTCCGATGAAGACCTCACAAGCCTTTTCATATTCACCCGAGGCAACAAACCTTATCCCTTCACGGTAATCTGATGCCAGACCTGCAAGGTAACACACGAACACGATAGTAATTACGATGCTCAAAGCTAACGTCCTTCTCCAGAGCTTCATTCTTTTTCACTTCCCTTTCATACATATTTTTATAGAATTCAAGGTCTTTCTCCATACCGGCAACCATACGCTTGTACCCTTCGGCTACAGCTGTAAGGAATTTGACCTGCTGTTCTGCTTCCTGCAGAGCACGGTAAGTATTCCCCGCCGTTCGCTGTATGTGTCGGAAATGCTTTTTTGTTATGAACAATATCTCCACTCCTTTATTTACTTATTAATGCTTCATACTCTTCAATATTAACGGTATAGTAACGGCTCATAGCCTTAGAAAGCTTTTCGGCTATACTATCCTTCTGTTCCTCGGTCAGTTTATCTACCCTCTCACCGTTCACGTAGAATATACATGTCAGTTCCTTTGCCATTCCTATACCTCCTTTCATTGAATATCGTTACATTTCAGCATATGCTCCTACGCTTGTACAATATCTTCATAAATAGTTGATATCTCGCAGATAACAGCAGCACCGGGAACGTTTTTCTGTGTCGAAGGATACTGAGAACTGTCCTCTGTGCAAGCATCAAATGTCACCGCCGCCACTTCTCTGTCAAGAATACCTTTTTCCCAACAGACCTTAAGGGCGTTTTGCCTGTCTATCAAGGTTTCTTCCGTATCAAAGCGGAACTTCGCGTTCCCTCTGCATACCTTGATAAGATCAATAACCTTCATACCGTCTCTCCGATCTTCCGTCTTATCCTCTGACACCCTTCCTCAATAGAGTAAAGGACGTCAATAAGGTTTTCCGACTTTCTTGTGTCAACATTTCCGTGACAGCTGATACCGTCAACGTCAATATCAAATAAGATCTTCCCCGTTACCGGATCAAAGCTTATATTTAATTTCTTTATGTTCATTCTTTTCCTCCTGATTTGTAGGGGCGGATATCATCCGCCCGCCCCTTCCGTTTGGCGACAACGGGATTTACAAAAATACTGTTTTATGTTATACTCTCCTTAACTTTACTGAAAGGAGATATATATTATGGATTTAAGCTATGAGCATATCTGTCTTCTTAAAAATATATCAAAAAGCAACGTCACTCGATCTGATCCGACTAAAAACAAAGACATCGATTATTTGATTTCCTTAGAACTCGTTGAAGCTATAACCGTTGATAAGGAAGAGGAGTTTTATTTATTCCCCATTCTCACCGAAAAAGGTAAAGCCGTTTTATATGAAAAAACAAGAGCTACCCGTAGAGCTAACGTTGCGTTGGTTCTTTCGATAATATCAATCGTTCTTTCTTTTCTTGTTGCTTTCACTCCCTTTGCCGATTGGTCAAAGCAACTAATCAGTATGCTATTTTAATTAACAGACACACAACCGCGAGCACGAGAGCCGCCGAACTCACCCATATCGGTAAATTCGGGTATCTGTCATATAGCGGCATCCCATCTCCGTATTTACGAAGTTCCTTGTGTATGGCTCTTGCTTCCTTCGCAGAACTACAGAATCGTAAACGGTCTAACAATTCTTCAAAGTCACGTCCCTCACGTGGCTTTTTCTTTTCCCTCTCCATCTTCCTCCTCCCCCTTCCCGACAACGGGATTTTCTTGCGTTTACGCAAGTTTTTCTCCAAAAAAAATATCTATAGGTTTTTCTATACTAAGATATGAAACCATCTGTTCTATTTCTGCACGATTGAAATTACCGTCATTAGCTATCTTACGGTAAAAGGTACTTTCGTTAATACCTAACATCTTCGCAACATCGGCTGCATTCTTTCCCGAAGCAACCATCGCTGCTTTGAATTTTTGACGATTAAACATATAATTCTCCTTTCCTACAAGGTTTACAAAATCATTATTTTTATGTTATAATCTCCTTATCACTAACGAAAGGAGGTATACTATGTTTACTAAGGAAGAGCTTGATCTTTTGTACGATTGCATGAAATCCTTTAAAGAATATGTTTCCCAAAGCAACAAAAACTTGAGTTTAGCGAAGGACATCGATGTTACTTATGCAAAGCTCAAACCGTTCAAATCGGGAACACTTTTAATAGTAACGGATTTTTTTATTTTGACTGTTTCCGTCCAACATGTACTCGGTCCCGATCCTGACCGGGAAGCCCAAAAAGAACTTTGCCAACTACGCGAAAAAACTTATAGGCTATTACGTTCATGTCCGCTTGCCGGCGGTTTAGAAACGTAGCGTACAAGCATTTAACCAAAAGCTTACTACCAAAAGCCGACCGCGGCCACACCTGCGGCGGCTTTTTTCTTTTCTTCTCCATCTTTTCTCCTTTCTTGCGTTTCCGCAAGTTTACTATATCACACCTTTTTTGTTTTGTCAATGCGTTTTCGCAAGTTTTTTTGATAATTTTTCAAAAAGACTTGCATATTTGCAACACAGATGATATAATTAACCTACAAAGGAAGGTATATTATGAAAAAGATAAATGAAATTTTGAAAGAACGCAGGCTGGAACTACAGCTCACTATGCTCGATGTTGCAAAGAGCGTTGGTGTAAGTGAAGGTACTATATCCCGTTGGGAAAGCGGCGATATTGCTAATATGAGAAGAGACAAGATTGCCGCGTTAGCGACAACATTAAAAATATCTCCCAGTGTTATAATGGGCTGGGAAGAAGATACCAATAACTCCGCACTCCGTACTCCGCATTCCGCACTCCCGAAGGGTATCATCCCCATATCTCAGCTTAAAAGAAAAAAAGTCCCGATGTTGGGACACATTGCCTGTGGCAAACCTATCTTTGCAGACGAGAACCGTAACGAGTACGTTTTGGCTGATGGAGATATCAAAGCAGATTTTTGTCTTACCTGCAACGGCGACTCTATGACCGGCGCCCGGATCAACGACGGAGATATCGTTTTCATCCGGCAGGCGGATATGGTAGATAACGGAGAGATCGCCGCCGTCATCATCGAGGACGAAGCCACCCTCAAGCGTATCTACTACTACCCCGAAAAGAATAAGCTCATACTCAACGCAGAGAACCCCAAATACGAGCCCTTGGTATATATCGGCGAAGAGCTCGACCACATCCGCATCCTCGGCAGAGCCGTGGCATTCCAGAGTGTTATAAGGTGATAATATGAAAAAATTCTTACGTGTTCTTCCGTATATCATTTTAGCAATTCTGGCCATTATTATCGCCTCGTCGATAACAATTTTGATAAACAACCTTTTTCATATAGATAGTGATATGTTTGTCGGAATCTTTTGTTTTATTATGTGGCCTATATTTATATTCGGAAGCCTATACCTAAGTAGTCCAAACAGAAAACCGTTTTATTTTGATTCTCGACTTAGGCAATTACATGAATGTATAAGTACAATATTTGATGATATAAATCACAAAACAAGTTATCAATACAGTTATGAACTTCGATGTTACGAAAAACACGTATTAAAATACATAAATGAAAATAGATCTGTATTGAAAAATTCAAAACTACCCTGTCTTGATCAGGCAAAACTTCTTATAAAAGAACAAAGTGAAATATATTCAAAAAACACCGGCACTCAGCTCGTACTCTATGCAATTAAGCCTTATTGCGAAATCAAATCAACAGAGCTCAAGGCATCTATAGATTGGCAAGAATTACATCAAGCAATCATTGATAGCCCAAACTATCCCGATTAACGATAGATCAACCAAATCACCCACCTTGTCAACAACAAAAAAACAACATAACCATTTTCGTGACCTCGCGAAAATGATCCTTAATTGCGACAGTTTGCTCTGTGATCTCCTTGCATAATTCCACCATCCGTACCATAAATACGTGGTGTCATAGATCTGCATTTTGCACTCTGCATTCTGCATTCAAAAAGAAAGCCCCCGACTGCGCCAACAGTCGGAGGAAAATATAGAACCCACTCTACCACAAGGGGGATGCTATACCCTTTTATTATAGCACCTCCTGAAAAAATTGTCAATAAAGGAGGTATTATGACAACAACTCCACTATTAAAAATAGCCGCAGCTTACATACGAGTATCCGATGAACGCCAGGACGAATACTCCCCCGACAGCCAGCTTAAGAAGACAAGGGAATATGCAGCCAAGGAAGGATATCAGATCCCGGATGAATACGTTTTCTACGATGACGGTATCTCAGCAAAGAGTACCAGGAAGCGAAACGAATTTAACCGTATGATCGCAATGGCAAAGGAAAAGGACCACCCCTTTGAGGTCATATATGTCTGGAAGTTCAGCCGCTTTGCCCGTAACCAGGAAGAGAGTATGGTCTACAAGAACCTACTCCGCAAAAAGGGCGTATCGGTAGTATCCGTCTCCGAGCCTATCCCGGAGGGACATTACGGAACCCTGATAGAGCGCATCATCGAATGGATGGACGAATTTTACCTCATAAACCTCTCAGCAGAGGTCCAGCGAGGAATGCACGAGAAGGCAACAAGAGGTGAACCACTTGTTCCCCCTCCCTTCGGCTACTATATGAAGGATAAGAAATACTATCCCGACGGAGAGAAGGCAGATATCATCCGTGAGATCTTCGACCGCTTCAATGCAGGTGAAGGTATGAGAGCTATTGCAACAGATCTTGGTGCAAGAGGAATCCGCACAAAGCGAGGTAACCTTCCCGATAACCGCTGGATAGAATACGTACTGCGTAACCCCACGTACCTCGGTAAGATCCGTTGGAGCCTTGAAGGCAGAGCCGCAAGTAAGAGAGATTACGATAACGAAAATATAATGATCGTCGACGGACACCACGAACCCATTATCACCGAGGATCAGTGGAACCAAGCACAGGAACGGTTAGACGAGATCAAGCGCAAATATCCCAAGCACGCAAGACGGGAACAGCCTGTTGATTATATGCTCAAGGGACTTGTCCGTTGCAGCTCCTGCGGAGGAACCCTTGCGCTGTTGTCGGGAGTAAAAACAACCAAGAACCCCAACCGCAGCATACAATGCTGTAACTATTCAAGGGGATCTTGCCACACGTCCCACAGTATCACGATTCCGAAGATCAACAAAGCCTTCATCACAGGCCTTGAAGAAGCTATCGGAAATAAGACCTTTGCAATATCCCCCGATCGCAAGAAACAGGAGAAGCCAAAAGGCCCCGACTATGACAAGCTCATAGCCATAGAGGAAAAGAAGCTCGAAAGAGCAAAGGCCGCCTACCTTGCAGAGATAGACAGCCTTGAGCAGTATGCGAAGAACAAAAACGAGATTGAGCAACAAATACAAGCATTGAAAGATCTTCAAGCAAAAGACACCCCGAAAGAAACGAAAATCAGCACTTCCTACGTTTCCAAAGTCCAAGAAGTGTTGGAATTCATCAAGCAGGAGAACATCTCCGAAAAAGCAAAAAACGAAGCCCTCCGCGAAATTATAGATAAGATCATCTACGACAAAGCCAACTCAACCCTGGCAATTTATTTCATACCCTAAAATTATCATAAACTGCCATCGGGTCCACCGTATTGGGAAATTATGATCTTTGCCGCCTTGGCATCGGGGGTCTTGATGTTGACGGGAAACTGTAATCTCTTCTCATATTCCCACATTAGTTATACCCTCCCTTCCAAGCGCTGTTCTCTACCCAGCGCCAACAGTCGGTGTCCTCGGCATCGTATCCGCCCAAGGGCGAGATCTCCTCGTTATGACGGCATACAAGCTCCTTACGCTTTGCAGCGTATTCGTTAAAAAGTGCCTTTGCCTCGGCACAGTCGGGATGTGTGTCTATAAAGAGCCTCAGCTCATCCATAGCAAAGCTGACACACTGCAGCTCTCTCATAATTTCGTCTCTCATCGGCGGCATCCTCCCATACAGTAGGGCTTATACAGGTCTGCGAACAGAGTTCCCTTTTCTAAAGCCTCACAGCATCTGTAGACGTTCTTGTATTCCTGCACGGGAACATACGCCATAGCAAGGGATATGGGCTGAGAGGTGCAGACACAGTATTCGGTATCCTCACGGGGCATCGGCCTCGGACAGGGGCAGACCCTGGGGGTATATCTGTTATATCTATCCATTATTTCTCTCCATTGTTTATTGCAGTCACACTGCTAATATCAGTATATGAGATCGGTTGACATAGGTGAAAACGATGTGGTATAATAGATGTATAGTTTCATATACCCTTATTTGGAGGTACAAGAATGGCACTTGAAAACAAACTTGGCATTACCAGCTCTCCTGAACTTGCGGAAGCAGAGGAACGTATCAGCAAGAAAAAGGCAGCAGAGCTGTTCGAAAACGGCTTACTTGACAGATTAGAGCCCGGTACGTTTGCGTCGCTGAAGGCTATTCATAAACACCTATTTGAGGATATTTACGACTTTGCGGGTGAGCTTCGCACCGTGAACATCGCAAAGGGAAACTTCCGTTTTGCTCCGCTTATGTATCTGGAAGCGGCACTTGCCAATATCGACAAGATGCCCCAGTCCACTTTTGATGAAATCGTGGAAAAGTACGTGGAAATGAATATCGCCCATCCCTTCCGTGAAGGTAACGGCAGAAGCACACGCATCTGGCTGGATTGCATATTCAAAAAGGAGATCGGCAAGGTAGTCGATTGGAGCAAGGTCGATAAAGAGGACTATCTGCTCGCAATGGAGCGCAGTCCCATTAAGGATATCGAGATCAAGCATATCCTGAAAAAAGCCCTGACCGACGACATCCATAGCCGAGAGGTCTATATGAAAGGCATCGACCACAGCTACTACTACGAGGGTTATACAACTTTCAAGACGGAAGAATTGTAAGATCCCAAAGGGCCAACAGCGGGATCCTAAAGTGTCAAATTGATACTTTAGAACCATTGATGCGAAATTTGTAGATATATAACTGAGAAAGACAGGGTAAAAATGAATATAACTTTTTTAATTGGCAATGGATTTGATTTAAATTTGAAACTGAATACTAGGTATTCAGATTTTTACAAATATTACATAGAGAATGACCCAAAAGATTTATTATCCAAATCTATAAAAGAAGATTATGAAATGTGGTCTGATTTGGAAGTCGGCTTAGGTGAATTTTTAAAAGATATTGATGAAAGTCAAATTGAAGAATTCCTCGACAGCAAAAGTACGTTAGAAAGAATGTTGTCAGAATATTTGACTTTGGAAAACCAAAGAGTAATTGTTAAGGATGAAAAAGCTCTTGCGGAAGAATTTAAGAAAAAAGTTCTAAATTTTTTCTCTGATTTTAATTCGCTTGATAAGGATCAGTATCATCAAGTGGTTAGCAATACAAGGGGACAAATAAATTATAACTTTATTACCTTTAACTATACAAGTGTACTGGACACGATTATATCTATTGCTCAGAAAAACTGTAAACCATTTGGCAATCATAGTGCTGGCGGCACTGGGTATAATGATGCCGTAATAATACCGCATCACATTCACGGGAAACTAACTGAAGATTTAATCTTAGGGTTGGATAACGCAGAGCAGATATTGAATGACAAGTTAAAAACAAATCCAAGGTTAACAAATTACATAGTTAAATCGGCTGTAAATACCGCTTTAGGTGAAAAGAAAATCGAAAAGGCAAAACAGATTATTGACAGTAGTAAGTTTGTTTGTCTGTTCGGTCTTTCTATCGGTGATACAGACGGAATGTGGTGGAGTTATATTATTGAGTGGCTAAAACGAGACGGCAATAATCGCCTGGTACTATTTATCAATAAAAACACCAATGTACAATTATCCGGACAAGAGAAAATCCGTTTTAGGGACGCTAATAGGGAAATGATGATTGAGCGCAGTCGCTGTGACGTATCTAAAACTCTATCAGCAGTACAAAATAAAATCATCATCGTTCCCAACTCTAAGATATTTAATTTAGAGAATATTGTGTTGGAGGAAAAAGAGAATGGCGGGAAATAAAAACTTAGGGACTGCGAAGGTTGAGAAGAATGACGAGTTTTATACGCAGTTAACCGATATTGAGAAAGAACTACGGCATTACCGAAAACATTTTGAAGGAAAAACGGTGTTGTGTAATTGCGATGATCCTTTTGAAAGTAACTTTTTCAAGTATTTCGTATTAAATTTTAATAGGCTTGGATTAAAGAAGTTACTTGCAACATGCTATTCGGGCTCACCAATTGCAAATCAACAGCTTTCATTATTTGATGTTATAGGGCAAGGAGCAGAAAATACCAACAAACCATACAAAGCAATCATTACTACTATATATGACAAAACCGGTGATGGCGGAGTTGATATGTTTGATGTTGCTGAGTTGTTCAAATCTGGTGAAAATACATTGATTGAATTAGAAGGCAATGGTGATTTTCGATCAATGGAATGTTTAGAACTATTGGATGAAGCAGATATAGTTGTTACTAATCCACCATTTTCTTTGTTCCGCGAATACATTACACTATTGTTTGAGAAGGGCAAGCATTTTATTGTTATGGGAACATTGAACGGATGTAAATATCGTGAAACATTCCCTCTTATTCGGGATAATAAAATGTGGCTTGGTTATTACTTTAACAAAACATATGAATACAAGGTCCCTGATGATTATGACTTTGTTCCTGGCAAGTTTCGTGTTGATGAGCAAGGTAATCACTACATCAAGGTCCCTGGAATATGTTGGTTTACAAACTTAGATTTAAAGAAAAGACATGAAAATCTGATTCTTGTAAGAAAGTATTCCAAAGAGAATTATCCCAAGTATACCAATTATGATGGAATTGATGTTAAGAATATCAACGATATTCCCTGTGATTATAGCGGTATAATGGGTGTTCCCATTTCGTTTATGGGCCAATATAATCCTGAACAATTCGAAATTATAGGACTTGGCGAAGGTGATTTGGCAAAAGAAATAGGGATAACTCGTAATCACGAAGGGAGAACAAAAGTCGAATATGAAGAAAATGGCGAATTTATTCGTCCTTACGCTCGAATTTTAGTTAGAAACAAGCAACCGGAGGTGCTAACAAATGATTATTGAAGAAAGAAAAATCACAGTCGGCGAAGTCTGTGAAGGATATTTCAATGATGCCGAGGAGGGTGTCGTGGGGTATGATGAAAGGCTTGATATCAGACCCAAATATCAGCGTGAATTTGTTTATAAAGACGCACAGAGAGACGAGGTTATCCGCACAGTATTAAAGGGCTTGCCACTAAACGTTATCTATTGGTGCAAAACCGGCGATGATACATACGAAGTGCTTGACGGACAGCAGAGAACTATATCGCTTTGCGAATATGTTGACGGCTCTTTCTCTGTAGACGAAAAATACTTCTACAATTTACCTGCCGACGTTAAGAAAAAGATTTTGGATTATCCCTTATTCGTTTATGTATGTGACGGAACGGACAGCGAAAAACTCGACTGGTTCAGAATCATCAACATTGCAGGGGAGCAGCTTACCGATCAGGAATTGCGGAATGCGGTATATGCAGGCTCTTGGACTTCCGATGCCAAAAGATACTTTTCCAAAACGGGGTGCGCCGCAGATGCACTTGCCGGCGACTATTTGAAGGGTTCGAGCATTCGTCAGGAATATCTCGAAACAGCTATACTGTGGGCGGCAAGTGCTGAGGGCAAAACCATCGAAGGCTATATGTCGGAGCATCAGCACGACCCCAGTGCCGTAACTCTCTGGAATTATTTCCGTTCTGTGATTGACTGGGTACAAGCCATCTTCCCGAAGAAGCGCAAAGAAATGAAGGGATTGCCTTGGGGGTTATTTTACAATGACCACGGCAAGCGCACCGACCTTGACCCTAAAGCACTTGAATTAGAGATTCAGCGTCTTATGGGTGATGAAGATGTAACAAAAAAATCCGGCATTTATGAATATTTGCTGACCGGAGAAGAAAAGAGACTTTCCATCCGTGCTTTTGACCGCCGTGATGCCCTTGCTGCTTACGAAAAGCAGAATCATAAGTGTGAAATATGTGGCGAAGAATTTGAATTTGAAGATATGCACGCCGACCACATCAAAGCGTGGTCTAAGGGCGGACATACCACCCCTGAGAATTGCCAAATGCTCTGCCGCGATTGTAATCTTAGAAAGGGGAATCAGTAAAACGGGAGGTAACGAAAAATGAGTAATGACGTCAATCAAGATATTGCAAAAGAATTGGTTTCACAGACTGCGGGTAAAGCTTACGATGATGTAGCACATCCAGCAGCGCAAGCCACAGGACAAGTTATTAGTTTTGTTCCGAGAACAATCAAATTATGGCTTGGGAAATGGGAAAAATGGATTCTTAACGGAGAACATTCAATAAAAGAAACAGAGTTGCTTTTAGCAGAAAAGTTGAAACATATCCATGAAGATAAAATTGTAGAACCGGAGCCTTATGTAGCTGTTCCTGCTTTACAACAACTGAGTTACAGCTTTGACAGCGAGGAACTCCGTGAATTATACGCAAACTTATTGGCATCATCGATGAATACTGATACTAAATTTGATGTTCACCCTGCTTTTGTTGATATTATTAAGCAACTAACTCCAGACGAGGCAAAACTTCTTAGATATTTTTCAAAGCAAGAAGTTATACCAGCAGTAAGTGTTCATCTCAAATCATCTTCAGGTACAGGATATACCGTCCTTGAAAGAATACGAGTTACGATTCCAAATGGTGTTTTATTTGTTCCACAGAATGTAGAAGTATATGTTGAAAATCTAATCCGTCTAAAACTTCTTGATATTCCTTCGGGGATATACTATTCTACAGAATCATTATATACTCTGCTTGAAGACACGTCGAATTATACCGGACCGGGTAAAGACAAAATTGAATTTAAGCGAATGGTGATCAACATCACATCTTTTGGTGAACAATTCATAAAGATATGTCAGTAACGCAAAACCAGGCACGAGATTTTGAATTCTCGTGCCTGGTTTTATATATTTTTCTCCGGAAACAGCTTGTCCTATCGCGAATTTTGTAAAAATTAGTGTAAAATGGGGTCAAGTTGTTCTCATATGGTTGCAGGTATGCCATTTTTGCGAAAAGGTTCAAATTGCCGAAAGCCCGGTAATATCAAGGATTTTCAGGCTCTCGGGGAAGTAGATTGTGCTTACAAGGTCGTTGCATCTCCAGTCATACCATTAAATAGAGTTGACAGTGAATTAAATACAGGTTATAATAACAAGTACAAAACACGATGACATTTGAGAAAACCTCAGATTTTCAACATTATTCCCGCTTCGGGAGGATGATATCCTCCCCTACATTCATACGGATGATATCTGGCACAATAGGTTAATATGAACAAATATATTGATCTCCACCTGCATCTTGACGGTTCTCTGTCCGAGGACAGCGTAAATGAGCTTTGCCGTATGCAGGGTATAGAAATCCCCGACAATTTAATAAGCCTTTTAAAATGTCCCGAGAACTGCCAAGACCTCAACGATTATCTACGGTGCTTTGAGTTTCCGCTGACTCTTTTGCAGACGGAGGATGCTGTAACTTATGCGGTAGAAAGGCTCTGTTATGAGACTGATTTCCGATACTGTGAGATAAGATTCGCACCTCAGCTTCATACCCGTATGGGCTTGAGTGAACGACAGGTCGTTGAGGCTGCCTGTAAGGGTTTGAGTGAAAACTACCGTCTTATACTCTGCTGTATGCGTGGGGGTAAAAACGAGGAAACGGTAAAGCTCTGTCCCGATTTTATGGATCGCGGTGTCGTTGCTCTTGACTTGGCCGGAGCGGAAGCTCTTTTCCCTACACGCGATCATAAGCACCTCTTTGAAGCGGTGCATAAGATGGGTATTCCCTTCACCCTCCACGCAGGCGAAGCCGACGGCCCCGAGAGTATACGGGATGCTATAAATATGGGTGCCTCCCGAATCGGACACGGTGTCAGGGCTATCGAGGACGAGTCTGTAATGAAGCTGTTACGTGACAGTTCCATCCCCCTTGAAATGTGTCCCACAAGCAATCTTAATACCCGAGTAATAAGTGATATAAGGGATTATCCTATCAAAAAATATATGGAGTTCGGCATACCGGTTACCGTAAACTCGGACAATATGAGCGTATCGAACACGGACGTCAAAAAAGAGCTTGGGCTGATAAACAAGACTTTTGGTATAGACGAAGATATTTTGCTTGAAAATGCTGTAAAGGCAGCTTTTGACTATAATTGAAAACGGCTCACTTATCGTGAACCGTTTTTTTATTTATAAGCTTGATAAGCTCTCTTGCGGGAAGGGTGAGAGAATGGCGTTTTTTCTTTACCAGAGTTATTTCCCTCTCGGGCAGTCCTTGTGTAAGCGAGATCCTCTTAACACTCGTCTCACCTTCCAAAAACTGCTCGGGGACAAAGCCTACTCCGAGTCCGTGCTTGACAAGCGGCAATATCTGATCGGCGGTTGCCGCCTCTATATCGGGCGAAAAATCAACTCCTGCCTCGGCAAACATTTTAAAATAAAGATCATAAGTTGAAGAACCCTTGCCCAAGGAGATCATAGGATACCCCGCCAAATCCTCCAAGGTGATGCCGTCTGATACGTTAAGATCGGTGCTGCATACGGGTACCTCGGTCAAGCTGCACAAGGGCGATGTCTGTATCTTATCGTTTGGTTCCACCGGAGTTGTGACAACTGCCAGATCGATAAGTCTGTTGTCCACCATCCTGATCGCCTGAGGAGTTGAGACGTTGAGTATCTTTATACGTATACCCGGATAAAGGTCGTGATATCTGCTGAGTATGGGTAACAGATAACAGCGTAAGGCAATTTCGGTAGCACCCAAGGACACAACTCCGTTCTGCAGACTGTTTTTGAGAGATATAGATTCTTCGCCTGCCTGTATATGCTTAAAGGCTATAGAAATATGCTCGTACAGCTCTGCACCCTCCTCGGTGAGTATGACTCCTTTATTTGTACGCTCAAACAAGGTACAGTCAAGCTGTTTTTCTAAATTCTTTATTGCTCTAGTGAGGTTGGGTTGGTTGCTGTAAAGCATTTCCGCCGCTCTCGTAAAGCTTTTGTATCTGGCAACGTAATAAAATATCCTGTAATGATCGTAACTTATGTTCATAGCTCTCCATACCATTTTGATATATTTGATATATTAACTATACATTTTACATATAGCATCATCCGTATTATAATACTATCAAAGCAATATGTCAAATCTTTTTTGGAGGTATTTATGAATATCACTGTTTTAAGCGAGCTTTTGGAAGCGTTTACGATCATCTGTTTCGGTCTGTCCTGGCCGATATCCATCCGCAAATCTCTTATTTCAAAAACCGGAAAGGGCAAGAGCCTTTTCTTTGAGGTGTTTTTACTTATAGGCTACGCTCTGGGTATTATGCGTAAAATAATTCAGGTAAACTCTCTTAACTGTACGGGATTTGTGTTCTTCCTCGGTTTCTTCTTCTACGTGCTTAATTTCATAGAAATTTCTATAGATATCGCCCTTTATTTCCGAAACGTTAAATACGATAAAATGAGAAGCGAGGGAATTTTAGTATAAAAACGCTGTCACAAAGACAGCGTTTTTTTGATGCTTGTTAAGGTTTTGCGTATCGGCTTATAGAGTATCAGCATAACTGCAAAGTTGCCTATACAGTGGGTAAGGTCAAAGGGGATTCCCGATATCCACTTGGCAAAGGCGGTGGAAAGACCAAAGGACACCCCTCCCTCGATCCACCCGAGGGCGAAGTATGTTATAGAGCAAAGCGCACCGAACAAAAGTCCGTACAGACCGCTGAATATGCTCCATATCCAGACGTTGTCGACCTTTTTGAAAAAAAGTGCCGCGATTGCGGGTATCCACCATATGTAGGTGTACATTATTATCCAGTCACCGAAGGGGTACAAAAGCGCCTGTACCACTATAAACACCGGAATAACGCACAATACCCGCCAACCAAAGCAAAGACCGTAAAGTATCACAAGAAAGCTGACAAGCTCTATGTTCGGCAGAAAGTCAAGTGCCACCTTTGCCGCCAGCAATATCGCCACCATAATTCCTATGATGGCAATATCAAGAATTCGGAATTTACTCTTCATAAACAGTGTATTCTATTTTAAAAACGTCTCCGTCATTTACCGGCTGCTCGAATATGCCGTAGTTACAGTAGGTGTCGTTGACGTTGAACGCCCAGTAGCTCATATCCTTGTCATAGTCGGCGGTGATACCGTTCACGGTGTTGACGTATGTACCCTCTGCTTCGTAGGTTATGCCTGCTTCGTCCATTGCTTCGTTAAGGTAGAGCGCATCCGTCTTGATATCATATTTTTTGCTCTCGCCCTTGTCGTCGATGACCTCGATCGTAACGGACTTCTGTCCCTCGGTTGCCTTGGGTCCAAAGGCAAAATACGCACCGATAACTGCTGCGATAACTACTACGAATGCTATTATTGCGATAATAAGTTTTTTGTTCATTATATAACTCCTTTCGATTTTTGTCAGCTCTGTTCCGTGGGATTTGAATCGGTTTCTTCAGAGCGTTTTGTGGGTGCAGCGTCTCGCTGCTCGTTCTTTCTTCTTGCTTTTGCCCGTGCCCTTTTGGCACGGTTCTTATCTATTCGGGAAACTGCTGGGGGTTCTTTTAGTCCCGCCGCCTCCAACGCTCTCGGCCAAGGTCCCAGCTTCTGCTTTATAAAACACACGTCACTGTCAGAAAAGTCTGCGCGCTTGGGAAGTCGGTCGAGTTCTTTTGCTTTAGTTGTTAAAAGTTCAATTGCAAGCTCTCTTTTGTCCATAATCGCTCCCTTCAAAAGATTATTTGTACCGAAAAATAAAAAGTGCTTTTCCCGGACTTTCGAGAAAAGCACAACCATCAACACAGACAAAACCGTACGGGTACAGTACGGGTATCGTGACCGGCTGCACCTCTTCTTCGTCCAAGATTGCGTTAACCTTATCAATACGGAGTATTCCGGCTTATCTCACGACTTACGGTAATGACGGTTGCTCCGGATTCTCACCGGTATTCCCTTCCGTGTTGACAAATATTCGGTTTACCTGTTTATATTATCACAAGTTTTTACAAATTGCAAGAGTTATTTTGTTTTTATTTCGTTTAGAAGCGTAAAGCCGAGAATCATGGCTCCGCCTATCCATTGCCACAGATTCATCGATTCCCCGAGAACGGCAACGGAAATTAGCACCGCTATCAGAGGGTCGATATAGCTGAGTATCGACACCTTCTGTCCCGAGAGGCTCCCGAGAGATGAGAAATAGAGACAGTAGCATATCCCCGTATGTACAAGACCCACGGTGAGAAGTGCTATCCAGCCCTTGCCGTCAAGAGCTGTGAAGTTAAATCCGTCGGTAAAGGCAACGTAAGGCAACAGCACTACTGCGGCAGATACAAACTGCAGAAAGGTCCTCTGTATTCCGTCAACGCCTTTGATATACTTGTTCAGAAGAACCACGGCAGCATAAAGCACTGCCGCTCCAAGACCAAATACTATACCGAGGGGATTTTCGATATCCCCTACTCCTGTGATAAGAACAAGTCCCACGGTGGACATAACAAAGCAGAGCCAACCCTTGGGCCCAAGCCTTTCCATAAACAGCAAAGGACAGGCAACGGTTACGATAACAGGGGCAAAATAGTAACTAAGTGTCGCCACCGATACAGTGGTATATTTATACGCCTGAAAAAGAAGTATCCAGTTAAAGCCCATTGCGATACCCGAGATGACAAGCAGGGGCAAGGGCTTCTTTATCGTTTTGAAATCTATTTTCTGCCCTGTTATAAGCAGAAAAAGACCTATAAATGCTATCGCCAGCACCGCTCTGTAAAGTGCCACCTCACTTGATGCCAGCCCCGTCATACGGACAAAGGGAGCAATAGTTCCGAAGATAGCCATGGAGAGGGCTAACAGTATGGTATGTTTTTTCATGATGTTATTACCTTTTGGAATGCAAAATGCAGAATGCAGAATGCAGAATTATGGAGGATTTTCTCCCATAAGGTCGAAAATCTACATCAAATTTTGGTTATCTGTATATTTTATTTGTTTCATTATACAATAAACATCTGCAAACTTTTATATAATTAAATGAATTTTTTGTTGCTCTAATGCAACAAAAATATCCTAAATTCTGCATTCTGCACTCTGCATTCTGCATTCTTATTTCCTTTTCTCCCTCATCTTGCCAAAGAAACGAGACATAAGTTCAAGGCTTTCTTTTTCGCAAAGACCTTGGGATATTTCGGGCTTGTGGTTAAGGGGATATGCATTAAAGTTAAGCACCGAGCCGAAGGCTCCTGCTTTTGGGTCCTTGGCGGCATAGACTACACGCTTGATGCGGGAGTTTATTATTGCACCGCCGCACATAGGACAGGGTTCAAGAGTTACGTAGAGCGTACACATATGCAGCCGCCATCCTCCAAGCACCTTGCAGGCGGAATCTATCGCCATAAGCTCGGCGTGGTAGGTTGCGTTCTTATCGTTCTCACGGCGGTTATGTGCCTTTGAGATGACCTTTCCCAGATCATCAACTACAACGGCTCCTATCGGCACCTCGCCCTCGTCAAATGCCTTTTGTGCCTCCTCTAAGGCTATATCCATATAATATTTGTCGTTCATTTAAATTCCTTTCATACGGACCGTCCGGGAGGCCGGTCCCTACAGCAATATAATAAATGATACACTATATTAAGATATTTTGCAAGATTAATTGATATTTTATTTTGTTTATGTTATACTTATCAAAGAAATTTAAGGAGTAATACTATGTCATATAAACCCGAGATACTTTCCCCTGCGGGAAATTTTGAAAAAATGAAGGCGGCGATCCTCTACGGTGCGGATGCCGTTTATCTTGCCGGTAACCGCTTCGGTATGCGTGCGGCGGCTGATAATTTCAGTGTTGAAGAGATTTTTGAAGCGGTAAAATACGCTCACGAAAGAAACGTCAAGGTTTACGTTACCGTCAACACTATGCCAAAGGTAGGCGAATATAAGGCTCTGGAAGAATATCTGTGCGCTCTTCGCGGAAGCGGTATTGATGCCGTTATAGTTGCGGATCTTGGTGTTATAGATCTGGTGAAAAGAGTTCTGCCGGAGGTAGAGCTGCATATATCCACACAGACCAGTATCGTCAGCCCCCAGACCTGTATGGCTTATTACAGAATGGGTGCAAAGCGTGTTGTACTGGCAAGAGAATTAAGCCTTAAAGAAATAATTGAGATAAGAAAAAACATTCCCGATGATCTTGAGCTTGAGGTGTTCATCCACGGCTCTATGTGTGTTTCCTGGAGCGGAAGATGTCTGCTGTCCGAGCATCTCACCGGCAGAGATGCTAACTGCGGAGCCTGCACTCAGCCCTGCCGTTGGAATTATAAGCTCTATGAGATAATCGAGGACAAGCGTCCCGATTCTCCCCTGCCTGTCGAGCAAACCGAGCACGGAACCTTTATTATGTCCTCAAAGGATATGTGTATGATAGAGCATATTCCCGAGCTGCTTGAAGCAGGTATCAAGTCCTTTAAGATAGAAGGACGAATGAAGAGCGCTTATTATACGGCTGTTACAACTAACGCTTACCGTATGGCATTTGACCGCTATATGGCTGACCCCGAAAACTACGTTTACGACCCTGCATGGAAGAACGAGCTTGAGTCGGTGAGCCACCGTGAATATAACACCGGCTATTTCTTCGGCAATCCCATACTTGACGCCAACCTATGCGAGTATAACGGATATCTCCGTGAGAAGGCATATATCGCACAGGCTCTTGGATATGAGGACGGAATCGCCACATTTATCCAACGTAACAAGGTATGTGTAGGTGATAAGGTGGAGGTCATCTCCCCCGGCAAGTGCGGTATTGCTTTTGATATCGAATGGATGACGGATGAAAAGGGCGAGGATATAGCTTCTGCTCCTCATCCCGGAATGATATTCAGGATAAATGCGCCTTTTGAGATCAAAGAGGGAGATATAATAAGATTGGGTTAAGAATGCAAAATGCATAATGCAAAATGCAAAATTGAGGTGATTTTTGACACTTTCTATGTCAAAAATTCCATTTGAATTATATAAAAGCAAGCTGATATATATTGTCAAATATAAAAATATATAGTTCCAAATAGCTAATTGTCAAAATATTAATGCAGATTTTCGACCCAAGGAGAAAATCCACCATAATTTTGCATTTTGCATTGTGCATTTTGCATTTCTATATTGACAAGTCAATCGCAATATGATATCATATCTGTGATTGATAGAGGCGCACTTTATTAAGAGTAGCTTTTGTGTCACGGTCTTCGCAAGACAAGGCAAAAGCGAAAGGGATAGGTGCCGAAGGGATGCACGGCGGTGCTGAACTGGTACTTGGGATAATATCCTCTGTACTGTCGCTCACTTGTGGGCGGAGTGCTATCATAATAATCGTTCACTATATCTGAACAGATTTTTATGGTAGCCGATATCATCGGCTATTTTTTACTATACAGGAGTTTGAAAAATGAAGAAAGAAACTATCTTTACAGGTGCGGCTACTGCCCTTGTTACACCTCTCAACGAAAACGGAGTTGACTACGAAAAGTTCGGAAAGCTTATCGACTGGCAGATAGACTCCGGCATTGACGCCCTGGTTATCTGCGGTACTACAGGCGAGGGCTCTACCCTCACCGACGAGGAGCACCGTGAGTGCATCCGTTATGCAGTTGAACGCACAGCAAAGCGCGTTCCCGTTATTGCGGGCACGGGCTCCAACGATACCGCATACGCAATCGACCTTACCGAGTTCTCCTGCAAGGTCGGAGCTGACGCTATGCTGGTAGTTACCCCCTACTACAACAAGGCTACCCAGAAGGGTCTGGTACAGATGTTCAATACTATTGCAGATCACTCTGACAAGCCTATTATCCTTTACAACGTTCCTTCCCGTACCGGCTGTGCTATCGCTACCTCTACCTACGTAGAGCTGGCTGAGCATCCTATGATCGCCGCTATAAAAGAGGCTAACGGCGATATCTCCAAGATCGTCGAGACTGCAAAGCTTGTTGGTGACAAGCTGGATATCTATTCGGGTAACGACGACCAGATTGTTCCCGTTCTTGCTTGCGGCGGTAAGGGTGTTATCTCGGTTCTCTCTAACCTTCTTCCCTACGAGACCTCTCAGATGTGCAAGAAGTTTTTAGCAGGTGACGTAGCAGGTGCAAGAGAAATGCAGTTCAAATATCTTGACCTCTGCAACGCTCTCTTCTGTGAGGTAAACCCCATTCCCGTAAAGGCGGCTATGGCTCATATGGGCTTCTGTGACAACTATCTCAGACTTCCCCTTACTCCCATGGAGGCTGCCCACGAGGAAGTGCTTGTACGCTGTATGAAGGAAGTCGGTATCAAGATATGAAAATTATAATCAACGGTTCAAACGGACGTATGGGTAAAGCCGTTGCCCGTTTTATAGAACAGGACGCGGATATGTCCGCGGTTGGCTTTGTTGACATCAACAACGTAGCCGCAAGCGACGATCCCATATACGAAAACCTTACGGATTTTACAGGCGAGGCTGACTGTATAATAGATTTCAGCCACCACACCTGTACCGAGGGCCTTCTTGAATATGCGGTAAGCCGTAATATTCCCGTAGTTATCTGTACCACAGCCCACACCGACGAGGAAAAGGCTATGATAAAGGCGGCATCCGAAAAGATTCCCGTATTCTTCTCTGCCAATATGTCTCTGGGAATTGCGGTAATGAACGAGATATGCAAGACCGCAGCCAAGATGTTCCCCACGGCAAATATTGAGATAATAGAAAAGCATCACAATCAAAAGCTTGACGTTCCCAGCGGTACTGCTCTTCTGCTTGCCGACGGCATTAAGGAGATAAGACCTACAGCCGTCTACAACGTAGGCAGACACGAAAACGGCAAGCGTACCGATGAGGAGATAGGTATTCATTCTCTTCGTATGGGTAACGTAGTAGGTGAGCACGAGGTCATAATAAACACAGGCACGCAGACCCTGTCCATCAAGCACGAGGCTCACGACCGTTCCCTCTTTGCCGAGGGCGCTATCGCCGCGGCAAAGTTCTTATGCGGCAAGGCTGCAGGCTTCTATGATATGACAAATATAATCAAGGATTAACTATGTATAACTCAAGTAACATTTCAGTAAACGAAAAGGGGCATCTCTGCTTTGCGGGGATGGACACAGTGGATTTAGCTAAAGAATACGGCACACCTGCCTATATTATGGACGAGGAAAGGATAAGAGAGCGTTGCCGTATATACAAAACGGCAATGGAGGAGCATTTCGGTGAAGGCTCGATACCTCTCTTCGCCTCAAAATCCCTTTCTATCAAGCGTATATATGAAATTATGTCTGAGGAAGGAATGGGTATAGATATCGTTTCCTCAGGAGAGCTCTATACCGCCATCAAGGCAGGCTTTGACCTGTCAAAGGCTTATTTTCACGGCAACAACAAGACCGATTTTGATATAAAATACGGTATCGAAAACGGTATCGGACACTTTGTCTGCGACAATGCGGACGAGCTTCGTGCCATAAATGAGATTGCGGGTGCTAACCGTATAAGACAGCATATTCTCCTTCGTATAACCCCCGGTATCGATCCCCATACTCTTGCGGCAATCAATACGGGTAAGGTTGACTCCAAGTTCGGTGCGGCAATAGAAACGGGACAGGCAGACCAGCTCGTTGCTCTTGCTCTCTCCCTTGAAAACATCACGGTTGACGGCTATCACTGCCACATCGGATCACAGATCTTTGAGTACGAGCCCTTTGTGGATGCTGCTACCATTATGCTGACCTTTATGCGCGATATGAAGGTAAAATACGGCTATGAGGCAGAGATAATAAATCTCGGCGGCGGTATGGGCGTTAAATACGTCAACTCTGACCCTGAGATAAACTATTCTTCAAACATTGCGGGTATTGCTACCCTCTGCAAGAAGATATGCCGTGATCTCGGTTTAAATCAGCCTAAGTTCTTGCTTGAGCCCGGCAGAAGCATCGTTGCTGACTCGGGTATTACACTCTACACCGTCGGCGGTGTTAAGGAGATTCCCGGCTTTAAGAACTACGTTTCAATCGACGGCGGTATGCCTGATAACCCCAGATACGCTCTATATCAGTCCACGTATGATGCGGTGGTTGCGAACAAGGCTTCTCTTCCCGCAGATTACGAATGTACTCTTGCAGGACGCTGCTGTGAAAGCGGTGACCTTATCGGCGAAGGAATGATGCTGACCAAGCCTGTGAGAGGTGACACTGTTGCAGTGTTTGTAACAGGTGCATATAACTACGCTATGGCATCCCACTATAACAGGATCCCTAAGGCACCCATTGTTATGGTAAATAAGAACGGCTCCTATCTTGCCGTTAAGCGTGAGACCTTTGAGGACTTGTGCAGAAATGAAATATAACGATAAATAAGCCTGTTTGAGACAGGCTTATTTTAATGAAGAATCAAGAACTTATCAGCATAGATCGTGGACTGAAACCACAATCTTTGTTTATATTTCTCCCGGAGATTGTGGGCTGAAGCCACAATCTTTGTTTGTATTCCTACCGGAGATTGTGGGCTGAAGCCACAATCTTTGTTTGTATTCCTACCGGAGATTGTGGGCTGAAGCCACAATCTTTGTTTGTATTCCTACCGGAGATTGTGGGCTGAAGCCACAGTC
>JAFQHD010000039.1 GCA_017398145.1 Clostridia bacterium | reverse complement strand
TGAGTACGGTGATACAGCGGTAGAGTTCTACGCTATCTGGGAGCCCTCGGTTACCTACAAGGCTAACGGCGGTGTGGGCGCAGACGTGGTAGAGTATATCGAATGGGACTGGGACGGTCTCCATATGTATAAGAGCTACAAGGTCAAGGGTGAGATATTCACCAAGGACGGCGCTGAGCTCAAGGGCTGGAACACCAAGCCTGACGGTTCGGGTAAATCCTATTCTGCCGGTACCAACATCGGCGGTAACAGAGGCAACTCCGACCCCGTTACCCTCTACGCACAGTGGACGGATAAGGTCTATGTTGATGTTATCGAAAAATATGCGGTGAAGTATGATGCCAACGGCGGTGCTCCTACCCCTGCGGCACAGACCAAGACCGAGGACGTAGATCTTAAGCTTACCACAGTTACTCCCAAGAGAACAGGCTATATCTTTGAGGGATGGTCTGAAAATAAGAATGCAGAAACTCCCACATATCTGGCAGGCTCCGTATATACCGCCAATAAGGGTGTTACCCTCTATGCGGTATGGGAGGAGATGGCTAAGCATACATACAATACCGTTTACGATCCCGCGCCTACCTGTACAAGCGAGGGCGTTGCATACCATACCTGCGTACAGTGCGGATTCTCCTACGTTGAGGGTCTTTTAGCACTCCCCCACGCTTACGGCGAATGGGTAGACGACGGTAAGGGTCACAGCACAAGAGTCTGCGCTGACTGCGGTCATAAGGACACAAAGAACAACGAATACTCCATCACCTATACCGATATGGGTGACGGTGAGTTCGGCAAAAATACTCCTACTACACATATATTCGGCACGGAAACCAAGCTTGTAAATCCTACAAGAACAGGCTATACCTTTGACGGCTGGTATCTTGAAAACGGCACCAAGGTTACTTCCCTCGGAGCAAAGGCGTATCTTGACGATATTGTACTTTATGCAAAGTGGAACGCTGTCAGCTACAAGATCACATACAAGGATTATAATAACGCGACCCTTTCCGGCACTCTCGGCAAGGGAACACCTACCACTCATACCTACGGCTCTGTAACCGAGCTTGTTGTACCCGAAAAGAAGGGCTATACCTTCATCGGCTGGCATACAGACAAGGCTTGTACCAAGCCTGTAAGCGAGATCGCGGCTGATGCTTATACCGCGGCGTTCACCCTCTATGCAAAGTGGGAGGTAAACAGCTACGGTATCGAGTATTACGATATGGGCGGTGATGCCTTCAGCGGTGTTTACGGAAAGAACACTCCCGTAACCTACAAGTATACCGCAAAGACTGCTCTCGTTAATCCCACAAAGATCGGCTATACCTTCGGCGGCTGGTACAACGAGGCAGGAACCAAGGTGACCGCCCTTGCGGCAAAGGCGTTTACGGATACTATCCGTCTTTATGCCAAGTGGAATCCCGTAAGCTACACTATAACCTACAAGGATCAAAACAATGCAGCCTACACCGGCAAGAATCCTACCGGTTATCCTACTAAGCACGTTTATGACGTGGATACCGTACTTCCTACACCTACAAGAGTGGGATATACCTTCCTCGGCTGGTACAGCGACAAGGCTTGCACCAAGGCGATAGATACTATCCCTGCTTGCAGTATCACCGCAAACGTAACCGTTTACGCAAAGTGGCAGGTAAATCCCCGCAGTATCAACTATTACGATATGGGCGGCGAGGCTTTCTCGGGAACATTCTCAAAGACTGCACCTACAGAATATAAGTATTCTGCGGCGGTAACTCTCGTTAATCCTACAAAGACAGGCTACACCTTTGCGGGCTGGTATTTGGAAAACGGCACAAAGGTTACGAGCCTTGCAAAGGGTAAGTACACAGAGGACATCGACCTCTATGCAAAGTGGACTGCGAACACATATACTATAACCTACAAGGATCAAAATAACGCGGCCTTCTCGGGTAAGCATTCCACAGGCTATCCTACCAAGCATATCTATGATGCTGAAACTGTTCTTCTCGCCCCCACCAAGGCAGGCTACACCTTCCTCGGCTGGTACAGCGACAAGGCTTGTACCAAGGCTATTGAGGTAATCGGCGGACAGGATATAACAAAGGCTATCACCGTTTATGCAAAGTGGGAGCTCAACGCGCGTACCATCAGCTACTACGATATGGGCGGTTTTGGGTTCAGCGGTACTTTCGCAAAGACCGCACCCACCGAGTATAAGTATACCACGGCGGTAACTCTTCTCAATCCCACAAAGACAGGCTATACCTTCGGCGGTTGGTATCTCGCCAACGGTACCAAGGTGACAAGCCTTGCAAAGGGAAAGTACACAGAGGACATCGACCTCTTTGCAAAGTGGACTGCAAATACTTATACAATAACCTATAAGGATTATAACAACGCTAAATTCAGCGGCAAGAATCCCACAGGCTATCCTACAAAGCACACATATGACGCCGATACCAAACTTCCCGTACCCACCAAGACAGGTTATACCTTCCTCGGCTGGTACACCGATAAGGCTTGTACATCTCCCATCGAGAAGATCGGCGCTAAGGATATTACAGCAGCTATCACGGTATATGCAAAGTGGGAGGTAAACACATATAAGATCGTATACGTTGACCTTTATGCAGAGGAGCTGAACTGTGATCTGTCTGCTCTGCCTACCACCTATACTTACTCAAAGGCAACTACCCTTAAGAATCCTACCCGTGAGGGGTATACCTTCAAGGGCTGGTATCTCAACGGAAAAAAGGTAACTACTCTTGCGGCAAAGGCGTATACCGACGATATAGTCCTCACTGCAAGATGGGCTGAGAAATAATGAACCAAAAAGACGATGCGAAACGCATCGTCTTTTTAACTGTCAAGGCATTCTTTGATAATCTCAAACTGATATTTCAAACTGTGGTCGCACACAAAAACATCGTCAGCTTTCTGATACTCTTGTACACTTAAATAAAGTAATCTTGTCAATTCCCGTATGTTTCGTTCAAGCTGTTTCGTGAGCTCTTTGCCTTCGTATATCTTTGCCAGCTTCCATTCCATACTGTCAACGAACCCGGGAGACTGACAGGCAAGCTCAAGGGCTTTTTCCTTTCGTCCACTATCGTTATATATCATACAAAGTATTGAGCTTGCGCAATGTCGCCATCGGTCCTCGGTACATTCGTATAATATTTTTTCGCACAGCTCCACTGCTTCGTTGAAGTATTCTCTCCGTTCATCTCCTTCAGCGTGTTTGCCCTTCCACCAAAGATCGGATGCCAATAGCTGCATAAAAAACCAGCAACCGGGAAATTTCCGTAGTCCTTGACGGATAAGAGACATTCCTTCGTCAATATTGTGTTCAACGACCAAGCTGCCGTCCTCACGGGGAGCTGTACGGCGTATACGGTTGTATTCGTCGGTTATTTCCTTTATTCTTTTGTTTTTTTCTTCTTCGTCAACGCCCAACAAAGTGTCCACGCTCGCTCCGTAAAATGCCGCAATTCCGGGTAAAAGCGTAATATCCGGCATACCTTCGCCCCGTTCCCATTTCGACACAGCTTGAACCGATATTCCTAAATATACTGCTAAGTCCTCCTGACGGTTGCCCTTTTTGTGCCTTAATTCTTTTAATTTTTTGTCGATAATGATATCCATTGTGAATACCTCCCGTGATTTACTTTACGCTTTTATTATAAGTCGGTATGCTGTCAAAATCAATAACCGCTTATTTTAATAAAACACCGCAAATTGAACCGAAGGTTGAATCAACCGAGAAAGCTGTTTCCGACGATATTTCCGCAACCGAAGGAGGGCTTTTTGAACAGAGTTTGTTCTAACAGCTGTAACGATACCCCTATCTCCACCGCCTTAGTCTTGGAAAAAATATATCGGGTGTTTTCATTTGTACGAGAAACTTCGATCACACCGATAGAGACAAGATCTTCTGTTGCGGACAGGACCGTTTCCATCGGAAAACTACAGGAATCGGATACCTCATTGAGAGAAAAATCATAGTTGTGGATATCGTTGTTTTCAAAAAAATCGGAGAGAGAATCCAAATCATGAGGGCGCTTTTCAAATGCCTTTGTATATAGGTAGTTCATAACACCCCTGACGTTATTATCGCAAAGCTTTTTTGCCGCAGAGAATAGTTCTTCATTTTCAAATATGTAATCACCTTTGCCTATATCAAAGTCGGAGGAGATTACAGACAAAGAATCGGATATAAAAGCCGCACCCTTTTCGGTATATGAAATAACACCTACCGATTGGTCGGAATCTATACCTACGGTTTTTTCGGAGCATAAGTCGATCTTCAATAATTGTTTAAGCACGGGTCTGTCAAAAAGGAGCTGTCTGTAAAGAAGGTTTTTTACCGAATCCTGTGCATCTACGGCAAAAGAGTTTTCTCTTTCTATGGCTGAAGCACCGGAGGTGTCGTACAGGTCGTATAACGATATTTTCAGCACTTCTGTCAGTTTTGGTAAAAGCAAGATGTCAGGCATTGAAGCTTCGGATTCCCATTTTGATACCGCTTGGTTTGTAACTCCTAACGCACAGCCCAGCTCCTCCTGCGTCATCCCACAGATCTTTCTGAATTTAGCGATATTTTTACCGATACTCATAGTTTTTTCTCCTTCAAAAGCTTTAAGAAAAATTTGGTTTGCAACATTATTATATCACACCTCTATTCGGAAATAAAGATATCATCGGTGGAATATATGATCGTTAAGCAGGTTGAAATCGCCATATGGTTGGAAAGAAAAGTGTAGATGAATTTTCGGAATAAAACGATCACAACGGCTCATATCGGATATACAATGGTGTTTCATTATTTCAACACAAAGCGGGAAAATACAAGTAATGATGTTGCATTACTGCAACATCTAACGGGGGAAGCAAACATGAGAGCATAAACAATACTGTTGCATTTGTGCAACACCAAACAAGGAAACAGAAATGATGATGTTGCATTTATGCAACATCAAACATGGAAACGCAAGCAGTGATGTTGCATTTACGCAACATCAAACGAGAAGATGTAAGCGATGATGTTGCATTTATGCAACAACAAACGAGAAGATGTAAGCGATGATGTTGCATTTGTGCAACATCGGACGAGAGAACACAAGTAATGATGTTGCATTTATGCAATAACAAACGGAGAGGGTGTAAGCAGTGATGTTGCATTTATGCAACACCAAACGAGAGGATGTAAGCAATGGTGTTGCATTTATGCAAAACAACATCACTCTCTACCGTAGGTTTACAGCTTCTGTCTTGAAAATGCAACGCGGTCTTAGTAAAATTTAATCAACAAGCAGACGGAGGATGTTATGAGAGACTATAGTTTTGGTAATTTTCTGCAAGAGCTTCGGTTGCGTACAGGCCTTACGCAGTATCAGCTCGGCATACTAGTCGGTGTTTCCGACAAGGCGGTCTCAAAGTGGGAAAACGGTTCTTCAAAACCGAAAAGCGATATTTTATATAAACTCGGTGAAGTTCTTGGAGTAAGCACCGACGAGCTTCTGTCTTGCAAATATCATTCCTGTGAAAATGAGGATATAAAAGGAGTATTTGCAATAAAAAAACAACTGTGGAATAAGGCCCTTGAAATTATGCATAACCGATACGGAGAAATTGTGCCGATAGAGATACTGAACCGTTTTTTATCCGAACAGACAGAAATGCAAAACACGGATATGATAGTATATTTTGATTTTCTGTCGGTACTTGTAAGCGAAGCGAAAAAATGCGGCGAACATATCCGGGTCAAAGGAGGTGTGGGTTCATCCTTTGTTGCTTACCTTTTGGGAGCGACCGAGGTAAATCCTCTAAAGCCTCACTATTACTGTCCTGATTGTAAAACGGTAATTTTTGATGACAGTGTAAAGAGCGGTTGGGATCTTCCGTATAGGCGTTGTTTATGTACGAAGCCTATGATATCCGGCGGTCACGGTATTCCCTTTGAGATATATCGTAACGATGTGCAGAATAACATATCCCTTACCGTGTCTGTATCTCCGGAATTTTTCTCCTCGGCTAAAAAATGTGCTGAGAAGTATTTTAAGGAATATAAAACAAAAGTGGAGGATCGGGACGAGCGTATCAGTATAATTACCGTGACTTCTCAATGGTCCGAACGCAGAATTACATTTTTTACCGATGATGAATTGGCACGTTACAAAGCCTTGGAGCAGGTAACGGCAACTTCTTTTGACAGACTTGATTTTAATACCGAAGATATTTTACGGGAATTTCAAAATGGCAATACCGACGGTGTTACCGAATTCAAATGGACTTTTGCAAAAAATATGTTGGATAAGACAACACCAAGCTCCTTCAACGATCTGATACAGATTGTGGGTTTGTCCCACGGTACGGGAGTGTGGCATAACAATGCCGACAAGATGATCGAGCAGGGGTTATCTGTGGGAAAAACGATTGCCTATCGTGATGATGTCTTTAACTATATTCAGAAAAAAATGATAAGCAAAGGCTTGACGGATACAGGCTTTGCTTACAAGGTCATGGAGGACACACGCCGAGGAATTTATGCAAAAAACGGCGTTCCCAATGATATAAAAATGCAGCTTAAGTCTATCGGGGCGGAGGATTGGTTTCTTGATTCCATGGGCAAGATCAAATATCTGTTTCAAAAAGCCCACGGTGTTACCTACGTCAGATCGGCAGCGATACTGATGTGGTATAAGTTTTACTATCCAACTGAATTCAATGAAATAATGTTATAAGGTCTCATTACATTGATGTGAGAAAAGCAAAGAACGGCAACGGTAGTAACTTCCGTTGCCGTGTTTTGTTGTCAAAAGCTATGTTTACAATCGGATTCAGCATGGTCATTTTGTAAGGAGAGTATAGAGTTATTGAAATTATGATGTTGCATTTATGCAACATCCAACGAGAGAATGTAAACAATGTTGTTGCGTTTATGCAACATCAGGCGAGAGAAAGTAAGTAATAATGTTGCATTTATGCAACATTCAACAGGAAATGTAAGCAGTGATGTTGCATTTATGCAACATTCAACAGGAAATGTAAATAATGATGTTGCATTTATGCAACATTTAAGCATAAAAACGAAAACAAAGATGTTGAATATCCCGGTTGTTGAAGTTTGAATAAACGAATAAACAATCGGACTATTACTTACCTAACGTGATAAATTCACCTACTGCGTGAGTTCAATGCACTTACCGGCTTATTGTAACTGACAAAAAAACGATGTATAATACTAACACAGGTTGATCAGCCCTATTTTCTTAAATCAGGAGGAATCAAAATGAAATTACCGATTGCAGAAACTATCCGACGCTTGCGTCGGGAGAAAGACATTACGCAGGAAGAGCTTGCTCGTGAAATAGGGGTTACCTATCAGTCTGTGAGCCGTTGGGAAAACGGACAGGCATATCCCGATATGGAGCTTATCCCGAAGATCGCCGGTTTTTTTGAAATTTCTACGGATGTGCTTTTTGGAACAGATCGTAATACCAAAGAGAATAAACTTAAGGAACATTATAAAAAAATATATGAGGTACAGAATGAACCCCAAAGACTTTATTCGGTATGCAAAAATGCTTACGAGGAATTTCCGAGAGAATTCAGCTTTGGATTATGGCTGTGTAGATGCTATATTGATATGAATATTCGTCCGTATAAAGATCACCTTGATGAAATCAGGGATATCTGCGGGAACATTCTTGAGAACTGCACTATAGAGGATTACCGTATTGAAGCTATGCATATGATTGCTATTGCAGAGGATGAAGAACGGCTTGATCAGTGGCTTGATAAAGTGCCGTGCTGGAAATCGTGTCGTGAGATTCTTATGGAGACGCGTTATAAATATCATAACGATATTGGAAAGCTGAATTTGCAGCGGCAAAAAAATCTGCGAACATTCTTAGGATATTCTTTTTATAATTGCATCAGTGAAGATAATTCAAATGAAACGGCAGAGGGTTTGAACATTGTTCTTTCCATAATCAATAATTTAAGAAATACCTCTACCGATTACGATGCTTGGATAACAACTCGTGCGGACATTCTTTTACGCATTTCGGGTCTTTACTTCACACAAGGAGATACAGAAAAAGGATACACGGTACTTGAACAAGCAGTTGATTTGTATGAGAAATATGCTAAATTGCCACTTGAAACAGAACTTTCTTATAATAGTGTACTATTGAATTTGTTAAGTGAGAACAAAAAGTGCGATCCCGGAGACGATACGAAGGATAAGGGAGAATATGTTTGCTTTTGGGCATATCAAGCTTTGACAAAACAAGATGGATGTTTTAGCTGTGTACAAAAGGATGAAAGGTTCAAGAATATGAACAAACGACTTATACCGTATTTGCCGAACAATAATTGAATTTGTGAAATCTCTATCTGTTTCCCTGTTGGATGTTGCATTTATGCAACGTCCAACAGGGAAACGTAAACAGTGATGTTGCATTTATGCAACGTCAAACGAGAGAACGTAAGCAACATTGTTGCATTTATGCAACATCAGACGAGAGAACGTAAACATCGGTGTTGCGTTTATGCAACATCGACGAGAGAATGCGAACAATGGTGTTGCATTTATGCAACGTCAAACGAGAGGAGTGCAAGCAGCGGTGTTGCGTTTATGCAACATTTTTTGAAATAACTTTGATGAATATGTTGAATAATGCGGTGGGTTGTGATATCATATAATTGAAAATATATCTTTAGGTGGTTGTTATGACGTTTTATGATAGATTTGCCGAGCTGTGCAGAGATAATAATATTTCACCGAGCTCTGCTGCTATGGCGGTAGGACTTAACCGTTCGTCGGTTACCAGATGGAAGCAGAAGGGAACTTCACCGAGACAGGAAACGGTGGTAAAGATAGCGAATATGTTTGACGTTACCGTTGAATATATGATGGGTTTGGAGAATCTTAAATACAGACCTCATGTTACCTCAGCTGACGTTAAATTGTATCTTTTCGGTCCACGGGCTTCGGATAAAATGTGGAAAGAGGTTCTTAAATTTGTTGAGAAACTTAAGGCTGAACGGGGATCCGATGATGGTATGTGATAATAACCTTTATTACGATATTCTGATTAAACTTTTATATGGTCAATTTGAAGCGAGGTAATATATGAGATACCGTTTTATGAGATTCCCCGAAGGAAAGGGGAAGGCAGTGACCTTCAGCTATGACGACGGCTCCAAGCACGATGTCAGACTTGCTGAGATTTTCAATAAATATAATTTAAAATGCACATTCAATCTTAACGGCGATGCTTTGCGTGAGGGCTGGGACTACTGTATGAGCACCGAGCAGGCTAAGGCTATACTTGAAGCCGGTCACGAGATCGCTGTCCACGGTCTTGAGCACCGTGCCCCGGGTACTCTTCGTGCCGTTGAGGGGATAAAGGAGATCCTTGACTGCCGCCGTGAGCTTGAAAAGCGCTACGGACGTATCATCCGCGGCTACGCTTATCCCGACGGAGGTATCAGCGGCTTCTGTAACGGTGCGACAAAGGAGGAGGTCTACGGCTATCTGCGCGGTCTTGATATCGCTTATGCCAGAAGTCTTGATGAGGGCAACTTTAATATTTCTCTGCCCGACGACTGGTACGACTGGCATCCCACAGCACACCACGGCAGTGATAAAATTGATAATTATATAGATGCTTTTCTTGCCATCGACCGTTCTCCAAAGGGACATCCTACCTCGGATGCGGTTCCTCTTGTTTTCTACGTATGGGGTCACTCTGCCGAGTTTGAACACGGTAACAACTGGGAACGTATGGAATATATCTGCGGACGTCTGGCGGGTGAAAAGGACGTATGGTATGCAACGAATATGGAAATATATGAATATACCAAGGCATACGAATCCCTTATCTGGAGCGCGGAGGGCGATATGGTATATAACCCCACACTTATTGACATCTGGTTTGACTTTGACGGTAAACTTTTCGAGGTAAAAAGCGGTCAGACATTGACATTGGAATAAAAATATAGTACCATATATATAGATCTATATATAGAATAGATTAGGAGATAAATCAATGATAAAAGAAAGATACCAGCGTTGGTGTGAGCTTGCCGTAGATGATCCGGACGTAGTTTGCGAGCTTAAAGAAATGGAAGGTAACGAGGAGGCGATCTCCGAGGCCTTTTATCAGGATCTTGAGTTCGGTACGGGCGGTCTTCGCGGAGTTATAGGAGCGGGCACCAACAGACTTAATATATATACCGTAGGTAAGGCTACACAGGGTCTTGCCGCTTACGTAAACTCGGTGACAGACAAGGGCAGTGTAGCTATAGCATACGACAGCCGTATCAAGTCGGATGTTTTTGCCCGTCATGCGGCTTCTATCCTTGCGGCCAACGGCATCAAGGTATACATCTATCCCGAGCTTATGCCCACGCCTATGCTTTCCTTCGCGGTAAGATATTATAAGTGCGATGCGGGTATAGTGCTTACCGCCAGCCACAACCCCGCAAAGTATAACGGCTACAAGGCCTACGGCCCCGACGGCTGTCAGCTCTGCCTTGAGGCGGCAGAATATGTGCTGTCCATCATGAACAAGGTGGATGAGTTTGACGGCGTCAAGACCTGCGATTTTGACGCGGCAGTTGCAGAGGGTAAGATAGAATATATCACCGAGGAAGCTATAGATGCATATCTTCGGGAGGTTGCAAAACAGAGAGTGTCCGAGGAAATTGATATGTCGGGACTCAAGGTTATATATACACCTCTTCACGGCTCGGGCAACAAGCCTGTCCGTGCCATCCTTGACCGTATAGGTATAAGCGGTGTTACCGTTGTTCCCGAGCAGGAAAAGCCCGACGGAAACTTCCCCACAGCACCCTATCCCAATCCCGAGATAAGACAGGCGATTGAATGCGCTCTTAAGCTTGCGGATGAGGTGAAGCCTGATATCCTTCTTGCCACCGACCCCGACTGTGACCGTGTCGGTA
>JAFQHD010000038.1 GCA_017398145.1 Clostridia bacterium | reverse complement strand
TGCATAGCCCTCCTTTGCGTTACAAACAACACAGGTCTTGGGAGCAGTACAGGTCGCTGCATTCCACTTATGACCGTTAGCCTCACCGCGGGTAGTACCGCAGTCACGGCAGGTACGGGGCGCGGTACAGGTTGCTGACATAAAGCTGTGTAGGATAGCACTGGGTTCTACGTCAGCCTCACAAGTCATACACTTACCGCCTGTTACACAGTCGTAAGCGGAAAGGGTGTGTCCGCAGGGAAGTCCGTTTACAAGACCGCACTCGGAACAAACGGGAGCTTCGGTACAAGTCGCTTCGGAGAAGCTGTGCTCACAGAAAGCGTAAAAATAGTTCTTCATAAACGCTTCAAAGATAACCGCCGCCTGTGCACGGGTAACATTACCCGTAGCCGCAAGAGTACCGTTGCTGTTGCCGGAAAGAAGTCCTGCAGATACCGCAAAGACCATTGCATCATAATACCAGTATTCAGCCTTGGGCTTATCGCTGAAGCCGTCAAGAGCGTTTTCGTTTAACTCGACGGTATACTTATCCTTCATATAGTTGTTCATAACCACCGAAAGCTGAGCACGGGTGAGAACTCCGTTAGGCTGGAAGGTAGTATCGGTCATACCGTTTACAACACCTTCGCTGTAAGCCCAGGCAACGGCACCGTAGTACCAGTGACCCGACTTAACGTCGGTGAACTTATCAACGGTATAGCTGCTTGTGTCAACACCCTCAAGGTTTGCAAGCATGGTTACGAACTGAGCACGGGTAAGCGTACCGTTGGGAGCAACGGTATACTCGGTCATACCCTTGATGATTCCGTTAGCATAACAGAACTTGATATAGGGTGTGAACCAATGGTTTTCGCGAATGTCCTCAAAGGGAAGTCTGCCCTCATCGGATACTACCGTCGTCTCGTCGGCGGACACCGTCAGCACGAAGCAGGACAGTACCGTTGCCAAAACCAGTAATAAGCTGATAATTTTTTTCATTTGTTTGTCTCCTTTATGTTTTTACTACTCTATTATGGAGTGGGTGAAACCGCAATATCAATACACCTTAAAATCAATATCCTTTATACTCATACCGCAAAGCTTTTTCAAAATAACATTTGCGTCGGTAAGCATCTCGTAAAATGCTTCGTTAAGGTTATCGGTATATACCTGATCGTACTTGCCCATATAGTTACTGAAGCCTTCCTTGGTGCTCTTGGTAAAGGTATAAGCGTCAAGGCTTCCCTCACCCATAAACTCTACGTACTCACCGGAAACGTAGATGTACTCAAAGGTATAAATATGATCAAAGAAGGGCATATCCATGCTTACTGCCTCTACATCACCGTTATCGTAATAATAATAGTTTTCGAGGATAAGAGAGCCTCTGGAGGGATTATAACCTATAAGAGTAAAACTGTTCGAATGTTCAAGAACGTATGCGTAAGCACCGGTCTCCGGAATATATTCACCCTTGGACTTAAGGTAATAGATTACCTTGTGTGAAGGTGAAGGGAAAAACTCTCCCTTGCAACGCTCACATATACCGTTTGAGGTAGTGTGTCCGAGAGCCTTACCCTCCTTGGTATTACATACGGTACAGATCTTAGGAGCAAAACAGGTAGCAGCCTTAAATTTGTGACCCTTTGCCTCTCCTCTGGTCGCCTCGCAGCGTGTACAGGTCATGGGAGCAGTACAGGTAGCGGGAACATAATTATGAAGGAGCTTACTGGGCTCTACCTCTGCCTCGCAAACGGTACATTTGCCGCCTGTTACACAGTCGTAAGCAGAAAGGATGTGTCCGTTAGGAAGTCCGTTTACAAGACCACACTTTGCACAAAGGGCAGCCTCAGTACAAGTCGCCTCGCTGAAGGTATGCTCGCAGTCACCGTAGAAATAGTTCTCTATGAACCCCTTGAAAATAACCGCCGCCTGTGCGCGGGTAGTAAAGCCTTGAGGATTTACGCAGAGCTTGCCGTTCATCTCCATACCCGAAATAAGTCCTGCAGATACGGCGTATTTTACACCGCCATCTGCCCAGCCGGGTATCTTATTGATATCGGAAAAGCCGTCAAGACATGCCTCGTTAACCTCTACAGAGAACTTGTTTTCCATATACTTCATCATAAATCTGCATATCTCTGCACGGGTAACGGCGTTATTGGGGGCAAATTTAACCGGAGAAACACCGCTTGTCAGATTGGTTTCATACGCCCAGGCTACAGCCGGGTAGTACCAATGATTCGGCTTGACGTCATCAAACCCGCTCACCTGATAGCCTGTAAGATCGGCACCGTCGATGGTAGCAAGCATCTGAAGAAACTGCGCACGGGTAAGGTTACCGTTCCAGCCGAAGGTATAATCGTTCATACCCTTGATGATCTCGTTGGCATAGCAGAAGGTTACCGCCTCTGCGAACCAATGGCTGTCCTTCACATCCTCAAAGGGAAGTCTGCCCTCGTCGGATACTACCGTCGTCTCGTCAGCGGACACCGTCAGCACAAAGCAGGACAGCACCGTTGCCAAAACCAGTAAAAGACTGATAAGCTTTTTCATTGTTTTTTCTCCTTTATTATTAATTATTTTCAAAATATCTAAAACCGAGTTCTTCCGCACCGCCGCCATATACCATATCCAAAATGTAATCGGTATAATACGCCGCATTGGTGACAGCCGCAACGTATACATTTTCAATAAAGGACACGTAGGACTTCGCAGCATTGGTGAAATCTCCAACTACAATATTTTTGCCCTCATAAAAATTAGCGTCTCTGTAAAAATGCACTTTTCCGGATGTTAAAAGTTTACCGTCTCTGTTATATAACTCTATAGTACATATAGAAAGAGAACTACCGGAGGTGACAGGTATATTGATAACAACCGTCTTGCCGCTTTCCTCCCAATAATAAGCATATTCAATATAAAACTTGACTTGATTTGCATCATACCAAACAAGAGCATAATCCTCGTCTCCGTTTTGATAGGTGCTATATGCAGATGCTCCGTAGGTACCGTCACCGTATGCATAAGCATTTTTTAACATATAATATCCGGCTCTATGTATGGGTGTTGAAAACACCTCTGCGCTACATCTTTTGCATATACCGTTTTGGGTGGTATGACCAAGCTGTTGTGCACCGAATATCTTGCAGACCGAGCAATAAGCTGTCTCTTCGCAGGTAGGACCTACCCATTTATGACCGGCAGACTCTCCGCGTTTCTTGTTGCATACTCTGCATGTTCTGGGCTCCGTACACGTTGCCGGATTAAAGGCATGGAGCTGTTGGCTTGGGTCGCACCACTCACCGCACACGCTACAGTTACCACCGGTTCTGCAATTGTATCTCAATACACGGTGACCGTTGGCAAGTCCGTTTATAAGTCCGCACTTTTCGCAGGTGGGTGGATTGGCACATCCAGCCTCAGAAAAGATATGTTCACAGTCATCATAAAAATACTTTTCCATAAAGCTGTCAAAGATAACAGCCGCTTGTGCACGGGTAACATTACCTGTAGCGGCAAGAGTGCCGTCGCTGTTGCCCAAAAGAAGTCCTGCGGATACCGCAAACTTCATTGCATTGTAATACCAGTATCCAGCTTTAGGCTTATCGGTAAAGCTGTCCAGGGCACCTTCTTTTATCTCAACCGTATACTTGTCCTTCATGTAATTGTTCATAACCGTCGCAAGCTGGGCTCTGGTAAGAATACCGTTGGGAGCAAAGGTGGTATCGGTCATACCGTTTACAATTCCCTTTTCATTTGCCCATGCAACCGCACCGTAGAACCAATGGCTTTCCTTAACATCGGCGAATTTAGTCACGGTATATTCGCCGGTGTCAACACCCTCGAGGTTAGCCAGCATCAGAAGAAACTGTGCACGGGTAAGGTTACTGCTGTAACCAAAGGTGTATTCGTTCATACCCTTGATTATACCGTTGGCATAGCATAAGGTCACGGATTCGTTAAACCAATGGTTTGACTTTACGTCCTCAAAGGGAAGTCTGCCCTCGTCGGTTATTACACCCTCCTCTGCCGAAACATTAAAAGCAAAGCCGGATATGACCGTTGTTAAAACAAGTAAAAAGCCGATAAGTTTTTTCATTTTAGCTCTCCTTTACAAAAATCACGGATAATTAAATCCCGGAGTTTGTCCCGGCTCTGGGAAGATAACTATCGTTCCCTTTAACGGTTTGTCGTAGGGATAGTACGTGGTGGTATCCGGAGTAGGGTTGTTTTCGTACCACTCTTCCAGATCCTTGCGCATAGACTCCCTGATATATTCTTCATGCTCCTTTAAGCTTTGATCAAATGATGCTTGCATACTATCATCTATTGCAGGCTCTGTTTCCGGTACTATCACCTTTCCGATAGGGACGTTGCGACCCGTATCCGCAGTGGTCTCGGGAGCCTTGGTCGTCTCTAAAGGAGCAGTTGTTGTAACCGATGTTGCAGTTTCTACCGTAGTTGTTTCAACTGTTGTATCTTCCGTCGTAGTATCTGCGGTGGTGGTATCGGCTGTCGTGGTGTCGGCGGATGTGTCCGCTGATGTATCGGGAACCTTTGCTTCCACCTCTTCGGTTTTGGTTTCGGTGGGCTCAGGCAACTCATCCTCAACAGGGTCACAGGCACAGACAACAAACACCGTAACACACAGTATCACCGATATAACGGTTATAAAAAACGCAGGCTTTTTCCAGCTTAAAATATTCTTTATCCTTCTCTTGACACTGACCTCACCGAAGCAAAGCGGTCCGGGCGAGGGAAAGCGCTTGTTTTGGGCAAAGGACAAAAGCGCTGTGCTGTAATCGGTGGATATATCCCCCGATCCAAGTACCCTTTCGTCACAGCTCATCTCCATATCACGGCTCATAAATATAAATGCAAGCCAGCAGAAGGGATTGAACCAATGTACACACAGAAGCCCGAAGGCTAAGAGCTTGATGAGATGGTCTCCTCTTTTAAGGTGTGTACGCTCGTGCATGAGCACGTAGCTCTCGGTCTCTTTGTCAAGTCCCAGGGGGATGTATATCTTCGGATCGAAAAAACCCATAACGAAGGGGGAGGAAAGTCCCTCAACGCCGTATACTCCGTCCCCCATAGGGAAGCTGACCTTAAGCTTATGCTGTAATCTGTAATATGTAAAGATGCCGTATATGATAAGCGCAAGCATTCCCGCAAGCCAGATGATACCTATAAGCTTATACGGGTCGGCAGGCTCAGCGGTAACGGCGTTACCTACAGGTGCACCGACAGTGCTCTGTATCTGTGTCTCGGTTTTATTAAACAGATTGAATATACTCAAACGGCTCTCAAGGCTGAAGGGGATACAAAGTCTTATGCCCGCAATACTCCAGAGAAGATATGAGTATATCTTGGGACAACGGCGCATAAACAGCCTTGCCAAAAGTATCGCTAATATGACCACCGAGGCAGTCAAAGACATTTTAAATAAATTTTCTATTATTATTTTCATTTTTTCTTATATCCGTCTATTAGGGTCTTAAGCTCCTCTGCTTCCTTTTCCGAAATATGCTTACCGTCAAAAAAGGCGGCAAGAAATCCGGGTAATGATCCCTTAAAGGTATGCTCTACAAAATGCTCGCTTGCAAACTTCTCCGCTCTTTCTCTCGGCACGAGAGAGGTGACGGTAGAGTCCTCGTTACGGGCAAAGCCCTTCTCGGTCAGCTTCTTTAGCATTGTGTAGGTCGTTGATTTTTTCCAATCAAATTTTTCGGCGCAGAGCTTCACAAGCTCCCCCGATGCTATCGGCTCGTTGTCCCATATGACCGTCATAAAGCGGTAATCGCTTTCACATAATTTAAGTTCCATACGTCCTCCTTGGTCTATTTTTGTAGACTCTATATTGAGTTTACACTATATTCATTATTTTGTCAATAGTTTTCTGCACCTGAAAGATACAAAAATGCCCCAAGCATTTGCTTGGGACATATCATTAAATTTCATAAAAATGCGCTTCCACTTTTGCACAGAGGTAATGGTAGGTGGGAAGATGTAATTCCTGTACCTTAAAGGTCTCGGTCTCGGGTACCGCTACGGTGATATCTGCGATATCCTTGAGTGCACCTCCGCTTTTACCTGTGAGGGCAAGCACGGTCATTGATTTTGCCTTTGCCACCTTTGCGGCAGCTACCACGTTCTTTGAGTTACCCGATGTACTGATAGCTATAAGCATATCTCCGCCGTTACCCAGCACCCAAAGAGGCTGAGCAAACACAAGCTCGGGCTCAACGTCGTTACAGAATGCTGTATTAAGAGCAGAAAAAGATGTCAGAGGAATACAGGGCAGACCGTTCTGAAGCTTGTCCGCTATGGCGGGGTCAAGATTTGATCTTTCTTCGAGGGTAAGAGATCTCTTTTTTAAAAATCCCTTCATCAGCTCTCCTGCAATATGTTCACTGTCTGCACAGCTTCCGCCGTTGCCGCAGATAAGGAGCTTGCCATTATTTTCATAAAGGCTTATAAGTGCCTTTTCAGCATTAAGAATGTCACTTTTACATTCCCACAGGGCAGGATATCTCTTTAAAAGCTCGTTTAACATAATATTTCACACAGATCCTTTCCGGTATAATCGGAGATCATCATATT
>JAFQHD010000005.1 GCA_017398145.1 Clostridia bacterium | reverse complement strand
CGAGTTCGGCTTCAATTACTACAAATAATCAGATACTTAAATAGAAGCAGGGCTTTTACAGCCTTGCTTTTATTTTTACAATGTGATATAATCATCTTATCACAACAAAGGACGTTTTTATGAGTACAGAGATCTTTGCCACCTTCGGTCCCGCCTGCAGGGACGAAGAGGTATTACGTAATATGGTTTCCGAGGGGCTGACCGGTATGAGGCTGAACCTCTCCCATATGACCCTGCCTCAAGCAGCAGACTATTTAAATGCATACAGAAGGGTATCAAGTGATCCTAAGATCCTTATTGATATGCAGGGACCCGAGCTTCGTGTGGGTAAAGCGGATATTGAGCTGAACGGAACACTTGATATTAACAGCATCGACCTTCCCGCAGAGGTTATCAAAAGCCTCGAGACAGGAGATGAAATACTCCTTGATGACGGCAGACTTCTTCTGCATATGACCGATCCTCATAACGCAGAGGTCATACGCGGCGGCTTTCTTAAAAGTCATAAAAGCGTTAAAATAAAAAACAAAAATATAGATATGCCGGTGCTCACCGCCCACGACGTCGAGAACATAAGGTTAGCCTCGGATTACGGCGTTACTGCAGTAATGCAGCCCTTTGTCAGAAGCGGCGACGACCTCAAAAAAGTAAGAGGAATTCTCGACGAAAACGGTGCAGAGCATATAAAAATATTTGCCAAGATAGAAAACAGACAGGGTGTGGAGAATTTATCCGATATCTTACCCTATGCCGATGCTCTGGTTATTGCCAGAGGAGATCTGGGGAACGATATGCCCCTGTGGGAGCTTCCCGCAGTGCAGAAGCATATCGAGGCTGCCTGTCATAAGGCAGGCAAACCCTATATCGTCGTGACACAGATGCTTGCATCCATGGAGCACTCTCCCGTACCCACCCGTGCCGAGGTGTCGGATATATTCCACGCGGTATACCACGGTGCTTGGGGAGTAATGATAACAGGCGAATCCGCCGTAGGCAAATATCCCGTTGAAGCCGTAAAATACTTATCAAAAACAGCAAAGGCGTGTGAAAAATGCGATTTTTAAGAAAACTGACCAACGGTCTTAGTTCCAAGGCGATATGGGCGTTCACCCTGACCCTGTTTATTGCCGTATCGGTCTTTGCGGTAGCCTTCGGAGTAAATGCGGTGAACCGAAAGGAGCCCATACCCGTAGATACATACGACCGTATCGAGGACTATACTGCCGAAACTGACTCCGAGGTAACGACCAAGGCTCCCAACACAGGAGACCCGGTTATGACCACCACCATAATCGAATATACCTACTACGAGACCGAGGAGACAACCACGGCAGAGACCACTACCGCAGAAACTACCACTGCCGAAACGACTACCGTAGTAACAACTACAGAAACTACCACCGAAACCACCACCGTAGTTACAACCGTTCCCGAACCCGAGGAACCCACGTATCCCGAGGACGGTGACTGGAATAAACTGCTTGTCAATCCTTGGAATCCTATTCCCGACGGCTTTACCCCTCAGCTTGTGTCGATAGGAAACGGACAGCAGGCAGACTATAGGGTCAAGGATGCTCTTAATGCTATGCTCACCGACTGCCGTAAGGCAGGATATAATCCTATTGTTTGTTCTTCATACCGTACTATAGCTCGTCAGCAGACCCTCTTTGAAAACGAGACCAAGGCGTTTATGTCTTACGGATATGACAGGGCGACGGCTGAGGAATTTGCATCAAAGTGGGTTGCCAGACCCGGCACAAGCGAGCATCATACAGGTCTTGCCTTTGATATCGTATCGGCAAGCTATCAGAAGCTTGACCGCAGTCAGGAAAACACCCCCGAGCAAAAATGGCTTATGGCAAACTGCCATAAATACGGATTTATACTTCGCTATCCCGACGACAAGACCGAGATAACGGGCATAAATTACGAGCCCTGGCACTACCGCTACGTAGGGCTTGATATAGCAAAAGAAATTCACGAAAAACAGATAACTCTGGAAGAGTATTTATCGCAACAAGGAGAATGATATGAAAAAAATATTGGCTTTATTATTAGCAATAACATCACTGTTTCTGTTTGCTGCCTGTGGCAGCGGCATATCAGGCAAGGAGGCAAAGGCCTGTGCGGATGAATTTTTTAATTATATTTCGGAAGAAAAATACACCGAGGCACAGGCACTGTTTCATCCCGATATAGTTATAGACGGACATCTTGAGAATCTGTTTCTGCATATAAAGGACAGTACGGGTGCTGATATCAAAAACGGCTTTTCGGTGAAATACACAGGCTTTCAATCCTCACTTTACGATACCGAGTACGGCGGCAGCCACTATGCCCTTGACGGCATAATAGAGATAGACGGACAGCCCTTTGAACTGGAGATAGAGTTTATCAAAAGAAATGAAGCGTTCGGAATATACAATTTTGATATAGACATTGACTAAAGGAGAAGGAAAAATGATCTTAGTACCAAAGCCCCATAAGCTTGAAACCAAGGAAGGTATCCTTAACGTAAGAGAATTTAAAATTTCGGTTGATGACGAAGCAATAAAATATTTCGATACCTTCGGCGGTGGAGAAATGCCTCTCACCGTAAAGAAGGCAGAGTATAATGATGCAGAGAAATACGGTATCACAATAGATGCAGACGGTATAACCGTCATATACGGTGACCTTGCCGCTGCATACAGAGCGTATACCACCCTGACCCAGATACTTGCAAGCGAGGAGGCTCCTTTTCTTACAATAGAGGACTATCCCGATATTCCCAACCGCGGATATATGATAGATATCAGCCGCGGCAAGATACCGAATATCGAGTACCTCAAGGAGCTTGCAGAGATACTTGCAGACCTTAAGTACAATCAGCTTCAGCTCTATATGGATTCCTTCGTATACGAGTACGAGGGCTTTGAGGAATACTGGAAGGATACTCAGCCTCTTACCAAGGCAGAGATAAAGGAGCTTGACGCCTTCTGCAAGGAGAGATTTATCGAGCTTGTTCCGATACAGAACTCCTTCGGTCATATGGGCGCATGGACTGCCAAGCCCGAGATAGCTCCTCTTGCTATTACCGATGCGAAAGGAAAACCCTCACAGACTCTTAACCCCCTGCTTCCCGGCTCACTTGAGCTTATAGACAAGATCTACGCAGGTATGCTTGATGCGTTTTCTTCCGACATACTCAATATCGGTATGGACGAGCCTCACGAGCTTGGTATGAACGAGACTGAGGAGGTCTGCCGCGAAAAGGGTGTAGGCAGAGTTTATACCGAGCATCTCAACAAGGTCATCGACCTTGCAAGGGACAAGTACGGCAAGAGAGTAATGTTCTTTGACGATATCGTATTCAAGCATCCCGAGGAGCTTGCCAACATCCCCAAGGACGCCGTCGTTATGCAGTGGGGCTACGAGGGCGAGCAGCACTTTGACCGTAATTTAGCTCTGCTCAAGAGCCACGGGCTTAAGTTCTACGTATGTCCCGGTACCTCCATGTGGGGAAGCCTTGTGGGACGTATGAACAACGCGATACTAAATATCACACAAGCGGCAGAGTCGGCAAACTACTACGGCGCAGAGGGCTTTCTGCTTACCGAATGGGGCGACGACGGACATCCTCAGTTCCCCGCAATTACATATCTTCCTCTCTGTGTGGGCGGTTACGCTTCCTGGAACTGCGGCGATCACGCAACTGAGGTAAACTATCAGGAGAGAAGAGAGCTTCTTACCACCGTAAAGAAATATCTTGATAAATTCATCTATAACTGTACCGGCGAAAAATCTCTCGGTGACGTTGTTTACCGTATGGGTAACGCTTACATACTTGAGGAGCTTATGTTCAACGGAACACAGCTCGTTCAGTGTATCACCCGCCGTTACGAGCTTACCCCCGAGAGACTTGAGGGCTTCGAGCGTATAGCAAAGTTCGGACGCGAGATGAGAGCCGAGCTTGATGAAGTTAAGGCAGATGCGGTTATGCTTGAGGAATGTAAGGCAAACTGCGATATCCTCATTCTCTGCTGTGACCTCTTGCTTGGCAGAGCAAAAAAAGAGGATCACGACCGTGTAATGGGCGAGTTCCACCGTCTCTGGGAGCTTAAAAATCATTCGGTTGGTCAGGATATATTCGCTGATATAGTAAAAAGCTGGGTTAAATAAGTATAAAAAGGCACACTACGGTGTGCCTTTTTGCTTCCTTCTTCATATATTGATATTAGCCGATTTATATATCGGCGGGAAAGGAAGCCAAAAAATGAAACAGGATATAAAGATCGGGGTCGTCGGAGGCGACACAAGATTGCTGGCGACAGCACATGCTCTTGCCCGTGACGGCTTCCGAATCAGCTGCTTCGGTGTGCCGAAAAGCGAAGGGAAGTATAACGGCTATAAAATATGCAACACTCTTGAGGATGCGGTAAGAGGTGCCGTGGCAGTAATTGTGGGTGTACCTTATTCTGCTGACGGTAAATGGCTCAACTGTCCTCCTGAGGATTATGCCGTAAGCGTAAAGGCTCTGCTCTGTAATATGACACCGGGTCAGCTTCTTTTGGGCGGCAGGCTTGATAAGGGAATATACGAAGCGGCAGGGAAGCACTCTATCAAGGCAATAGACTATTTTGCCTCGGAGGAGCTTACGGTACTGAATGCCATACCTACCGCTGAGGGAGCGGTGGAGATAGCCATGAAGGAGCTTGATATATCGCTTCGCGATGCCCGTATACTCATAACGGGCTTCGGCAGGGTGGCAAAGGTGCTGGCGCATACCCTCAAGGGTCTTGGCTGTGGCGTGGATGTTTCCTGCCGCCGTAAGAGCGAGTCTGCCTGGTGCAGAGTTTACGGTTACGGTTTTGTTCCCTTGGAAGCTTTGAAAAACTATGTGGGAAGATATGATGTGATATTCAATACCGTTCCCGCAACGGTCTTTACAAGAGAATTGCTTTGTAATACCGACGCTGTGATAATAGATCTTGCCTCGGTACCCGGAGGTGTGGATACTACCGCCGCGCTCGAGCTTGGGGTAAGGGTCATACGGGCTCTTTCTCTTCCGGGAAAGGTTGCGCCCAAAACCGCAGGTGAGATAATCGAAGGCTCGGTTTGTGATATACTGACAGAGGAGGGGATATTATGATAGGCTATGCAATGTGCGGCTCCTTCTGCACTCTTGAGCGCAGTATTGATGAGCTTGAGCTGCTATGTCTATCAGGCTATGAGGTAATGCCTATTATGAGTGAGATATGCTATGCCACCGATACCCGTTTTGGCAAGGCAAAGGACAGGATAAGACAGGCAGAGGAGCTCTGCGGCAATGCTGTAATACATACAGTATTTGACGCCGAACCCATAGGCCCCAAGGCTCTGCTCGATGCCCTTATCATCTCCCCCTGTACCGGCAACACCTTAGCAAAGCTGGCGCAGGGTGTCACCGATTCCTCTGTGACCATGGCGGCAAAGGCGCATCTAAGAAACCACCGACCTCTTGTGATCGCCCTTGCCACAAACGATGCCCTGTCAGCTAACCTAAAGAACATCGGTAAGCTCCTTGAGAAGAAGAACGTCTACTTTGTCCCCTTTGCTCAGAATGATCCCGTCAAAAAGCCGGACTCCATGATAGCCGATTTCTCACTTATAGGAGATACCTTAGCCGAGGCGATGGAAGGCAGACAAATTCAACCCATACTGAAATAGGAGGCTCAAAGCCTCCTATTTTTATAATACAGAATGCAAAATGCAAAATGCAAAATTATGGTTGATTTTCTCCTGAAGTCGAAAATCTTCATTAAAGTTTTGGTTATCTGTATCTTATTATTTATTGCTTTTGATTTTTATTAAATGTAAATTGTTTTATCAAACAATAAGAATCAGCAAACTATTTATATATTAAATGGTATTTTTGTTGCATTACTGCAACAAAAATCTCCTCAATTTTGCATTCTGCATTCTGCATTTTGCATTCAAAAAGACTTGATCCCCAAGGATCAAGTCTTTTTGTCAAGTATTTTCGCCACGAAGGGGCGTTTTACCTTCATAGCCCCTTTGGGGCAGAACTCCTGACAGCAGAAGCAGGAGATACAGGTGCTTCGGTCAATTTTTGCTTTGCCCTTTACCATTTTTATAGCCTTTGCGGGACAGATGTTTTCACAGACACGGCATCCCACACACTCGTCCTTTTTGAGCTTGGGTCTTGAGCGTACTGCCCATTGGATGATATTGAATATTACTGTTCTGAATATCCCCTTTCCGTTGAAAACGATGCTTTTCTGATGGGCTATGTTGTTAAAGTCGGAGATATAAAATTCAAGGGGATCTCCGTATATATCAAGCTTTTCCATACTGTCGGGACACAGTCCTCTCTCTATTGCATCTGTCAGTATGGGCAGTCTGTCAGCGGTAAGTCCCAGTACACGGGCGCACACAAGATCCGCCTTGTGGGGAGAGGCTGAGGCTATCACACAACCAATCTCACGGGGAATTCCCATAGTGGGGCCGTTGCCCTCCATGCCAACCACCGCGTCAACTATAGAAAGCACAGGCTTGAAATACTCGTCAAGGTCAACTATCATAGCGGCAAACCTGTCATAGTCGGGAAATCTGAAGTGATACTCGGGCTTGACTATTCCGGGAATAGCTCCGAACATATTTTTTGCCGCCGCACTCATTCCCATCATACCGTGGGTCTTTAGCTTTGCAAAGTTGATTATAACGTCCACATTATCAAGCCAAGAGGTATATTCAAACTCCTTTAATACCTTTGCCTCGGGGAACTGAGCCTTTTTCTCGGAGAAATCTTGATTGAGTTTTCCGCCGCATTTTTCCACGGGCTTAAGTCCGGACACCGAATAAACACCGTTTAACACAGCAGCATTATAGAGTCCTCCCGGGCTGTCGCCTACCACTACCTCGGCACCCCGTTCCGTGAGCATTTTTATAAGCTCACAGACCATAACGGGATGGGTGGTCACCGCCTTTTCGGGCTTGGCACCGGTAACAAGGTTTACCTTGATGCCCACCTTCATTCCCGGCTTTATCATATCAAGCCCACCGATGGCCTCAAGTGCCTCGGCAAGGGCAGTCCTTACGTTATCTTCACTATAATCATTACATCTTACAATAGAAACTTCTGCCATAACATACCTCGCTTTGTGTATATTATAAGGCCAAAAGCAGGAAAAAGCAAGTGTCCAAAGGCATGGCTTTACAAAAAAGGTATTTTATGATAAAATACACTTGACAAATGTTTTATCGGAGGTAGTCTATGAAAAGAGCTTTTATATTGTGTGCGGCTATACTGCTTGTGATATCGCTTTTGGGCGGCTGCACCGAAAAAACGAATACACCCGAAGCCAAGGACAAGGCTGTGGATCTGCCCGCATATACTGCCGAGTACGTGGACGGATTTTTGGTCGTCAACGTAAACGACAAGGAAGCCTCCGAGCTTGTAGTACCCTGTCCCGAGGACGGCTTGTTTCCCGATTCCTGCAGTAGCTTAAGAACCTGCGCATATAACGACGGCTTCAATAACCTTCCTAAAATTATCACCGCAGAGGATTATGAGAATAACATACTGACCTTGGTGGATGCTTCAGGTCTCACTACCGGAATAACAAATAAGTTTACGGACGACTTCTATTTTACAAAAATAGATCTAACCGCCTCACAGCTTTCGACCGAGGATAAAGAAGAAATAATAAGCAAATATCCCATTGCAGAGTTTATCCCCGTATACATTTTTAATCCCGAAGCAGATGACAAAACGGTCAGAGAAATGTCCCTTTATTTAGATATGATGGGATATGATACCGAGGCTTGCCTTACGGATCTAAGTAATATACGCAGGATAGCCGAGGATAACGGAATTTCTTTGGATATCACGCATCCCGCAGAGCTTGAGGAGCCCAATCATTTTACTAAGATCACCTTTGCACAGGGTATACGTCAGATAAACCGCTTCTGTCCCTACGAGTACAGATATGTGCAAAGTATACATATACCAAGCAGTATGGAATTTCTGTCAAACGCTGCCTTTTCCTCTATGGAGAACCTGACCGAAATAACTTATGACGGTACGGTAGCAGAGTGGATAGAGATGAACACCGGAGAGATAATGGGAAACGAGGTCTTTTATGATCTTATTGTGAGTTCGGACGTTACGGTTAAATGTACCGACGGAGATCATACTGTTACTGCTACAGTCGAAGAAATATCACCGTGGCTTACTTATGATGATTGTATAAGTTAAGAAACCGCCTTCCTTCCCGAATTCAAGAAGAACGGTTGATGCCTGCCGATTGATGATACACAACAATAATTGATATTGCGTCCCTATCATTGTTTACATAATATTCTTGATTTTGCCGTCGTTTTATGACATAATACAGGTAATGATTATAATTTCGGAGGAAATATAAAATGGCACTTGTTACAATGAGAGAAATGCTCAAAGAGGCAAGAGCTCACAAGTACGCAGTAGGCGCATTTGAGTTCTGGTCTTACGATTCCGCTTACGCTGTTGCAAAGGCAGCTAAGTCCCTTAACGTTCCCGCTATCCTTCAGGTTGGTCCTTACGAAAAGGAATTTATGGACGGCTACAAGAACGCAGTTGCTATGGCAAAGATGGCATCCGAGCACTTTGACCTTCCCGTGGCTATCCACCTTGACCACGCAGAGGAGTACGACGAAGTAGTTGAGGCTCTGGAGGCAGGCTTTACATCCGTTATGCTCGACGCTTCCAAGTACGAGTTCGACAAGAACGTAGAGCTCACCTGCAAGGTAGTTGAGAAGGCAAAGGAATACGGTGCATCCGTTGAGGCTGAGATAGGCAAGCTTGCCGGTAACGAAGGCAACATCACAAACGACGAGGACGAGCAGACCGATCCCGCAATGGCAGCAGAGTTCGTTCGTCAGACAGGCATTGACTGTCTCGCAGTTGCTATCGGTACAGCTCACGGTTTCTATACCCGTCCCCCCAAGATCAACATCGACAGACTCAAGGAGATCGCTGCAGTAGTTGATATTCCCCTTGTACTCCACGGCGGCTCCGGCACTCCCGAGGATAAGGTAGCAGAGGCTTGCGCTAACGGTATCGCTAAGGTAAATATCTGTACAGAGTTTATCGCTGCATACGGTAAGGGCTACAACGGTCAGAACACCGAGGGCTTCAAGTACAACGTGCTTTCTCTCTTCAAGGAAGGCAGAGAGTCCGGCAGTGCACTTGCTAAGTCCAAGATGGAGCTTTTCCTCTCTAACCGCATATAATAAAAACACCCGCAAGGGTGTTTTTTATATGCGGAATGCAGAATGCAAAATGTAGAATGCAGAATTAAGGAGAAAATGCGCAGACCAAGGTCTGCACATTTTAATTATCATCAATATATTCTACAATATCGGAAACGTTACAGTTAAGGATACGGCAGAAGTCGTCTATCTTCATAGTACTGATACCGTTTCCTTTTTTTATGCGGTCGATGGTTGCACTGCTGATGTTATACTTGTTTATCAAAGTATACGTAGTTATGTTTTTTTCTTTCAGTGTTCGCCAGAACGGTGCGTAACTTATCAACAGCTTTACCTCCGCAAATATACTTTATATATAATTAGCATAATTGGGAAGTTTTATCTTGACAATAGTCATAATTATGACTATAATTTAATTTAGGTATATGGATATTACATATACTTATACTGTTTGTTGTAAAAAAGGAGAAAAAATGAAAAAGATATTTATTTTGATCTTAGCTACAATGCTTCTATTGGGTGGGTGCAACAAAGCCTTGCCTCAGAACGAAAATGAAACACAAGATATAGGTGAACAAGAGCCTGCAGAAAATGTAGATAACTTTGATATTGTTGAAACACCAAGCTGTGATACTAAGTACGATCCACAGAAGATTCTTTTTGTTGCTGATAGCGATGCTGACGATGCCGAAATTTACTATTGTTTCAATTATCGCGGAGAGCTTTTAGAAGAAACAGATGTTTTTCCTGAATATTATAGCTCTAATGGTCTTATGGCGGCAAGTGCACCTAACGGGCAAGTTGGATTTGCAGATGAAGACGGACTTTTTGTTATTGAGCCTATATATTATGACGCGATGCCTTTTTCTGAAGACGGGTATTCGAGAGTGGTGAAAATATTAGATGAAGATAATTATTGGAACTCGAAAT
>JAFQHD010000037.1 GCA_017398145.1 Clostridia bacterium | reverse complement strand
AAGGAAAAGGGCACGGTCAACAACAACGAGATCATGGAGGCTATCGCCGAGTGTGATCTTGACATCGAGCAGATAGAGAAGATATACGAGCAGTTTGAATCGGCAGGCATCGAAATCAAGGGCTACATGGATTCCTCAGAGTTTGAGGAGATCGAAAATGAGGTCGAGAGATACGAGAGCGCCGAGGATATGGAGCAGATGCTTGCTCAGGACGGTCTTGCCATCGACGACCCCGTCCGTATGTATCTTAAGGAGATAGGTAAGGTGCCCCTGCTTGAAACCGAAAGAGAGCTTGAGCTTGCCAAGCGTATGAGCGAGGGCGACGAGGGAGCCAAGAGCGAGCTGGTGGAAGCAAACCTTCGTCTCGTTGTAAGTATTGCAAAGAGATACGTGGGCAAGGGTATGTTCTTCCTTGACCTTATTCAGGAGGGTAACCTCGGTCTTATGAAGGCGGTGGAGAAGTTCGACTACCGTAAGGGCTATAAGTTCTCCACATATGCGACCTGGTGGATAAGACAGGCGATAACCCGTTCTATAGCAGATCAGGCGAGAACCATCCGTATCCCCGTTCATATGGTAGAGACCATTCACAAGGTATCCCGTATCTCCCGTCAGCTCCTTCAGGAGAACGGCAGAGAAGCAACAGCCGAGGAGATAGCAGAGGTTATGGGCGTTACCCCCGATAAGGTTCGTGACATCATGAAGATAGCGCAGGATCCCGTTTCCCTCGAAACACCTATCGGTGAGGAGGAGGACAGCCACCTCGGTGACTTTATAGAGGATCAGGATTCTCCCGCACCTGCCGAAGCTGCGGCATATACGCTGCTGCGCGAGCAGTTAAACGAGGTGCTCCACACTCTTTCACCCCGTGAGGAGCAGGTGCTTAAGCTCCGTTTCGGTCTTTCGGACGGCAGACCCAGAACTCTCGAAGAGGTGGGTAAGGAATTTAACATCACCCGTGAGCGTATCAGACAGATCGAGGCTAAGGCTTTGCGTAAGCTCCGCCACCCCAGCCGTTCCAAGAAGCTTCAGGGCTTTATGGATTAATTTATTTACATTTACACCTTGACTTATCCGACAAAATATAGTAAACTATCTTATGTATATATCTACATTTGTAGGGGGTAAACCATGAAGAAAAGAATTCTCGGATTTATACTTGCAGTTCTGCTTATTCTTCCCACCTTTATGTTTATGGGTTGTAAGGAAGATGAGAGCGAGCTTAAGCTTACAGCCAACGGTCCCGTACCTGTTACCATGACTCTGTATTCCATTACAGAGGGCTCTACCACAGAGGAAGCAAGACAGGCTGTTGAGGACGAGATCAACAGAATTACCGAGTATGAATTCAATACACATATCATTCTCCGTCTCTTTACCGCTGACGAGTATCACGAGGTACTTGAGAAGGACCTTGCGGTTGCAAAGAAGAACTACGAGCCTCAGGATGTTGAGACCGACGAAAACGGTGAGACTGTAACGCAGGCTCTTACCACGCCCAAGGAAACTCTTGCCACCACCAAGAGAGAGGTAGAAACCGACGAAAACGGCGAGACCAAGCACCGCGTTGTTATCAGCGAGGAGAAGATCAGTTATCCCGCAAAGAACGGCACACAGGTAGACATCTTCCTTGTAGATTCTCTTGACAGCTATAACGAGCTTATTGCCAACGGCGACATCCAGGCTATGGATGCAGAGCTGCTCGGCAACGCAGCTCTTATCAAGAAGTATATCAATCCCACGCTTATGAATGCTGTTGCTACCACCACGGGTACATACGGTATTCCCAACAACAAGCTTGTGGGCGACTATGAGTACATACTTCTCAGAAAGGATCTCGTAGACAAGTACAGCTACGATCCCGCATCTCTTAACACACTCACCAAGCTTTCCACATACATCAACGATGTCAAGGGCGAGGGCGTTACCCCCGTGCTTGATACCTACGGTGTATCCCCCCTTGCCATCTCCATGACAGGTGAGGATTCTTTCTTCGGCTCTTACGTGGGTTACAATCCCGCACAGAACACCAACGCTATGCCCCGTAACCTTCTTACTAACGCCTCCTTCCAGAAGGAGTACTCCATGATAAGAAGCCTTAAGGCACAAGGTACAATGGTGGACGGCGAGCTTACCAAGGATACAAACGCGGCTTGTATCTTCGCAAAGGGCAGCGCGGCTATCCCCGAGCTCTACGGCGATGACTACTATGTATCCGTATACAAGTATCCCACCGCTACAAACGAGAACACATTCAGCTCGGTATATGCGGTAAGCACATATACACAGAGCATCAAGAGATGTATGCAGGTCATCAACTACATGCAGACAGATGCCGAGCTTGCAAACATTCTCCGTTACGGCGTTAAGGACGAGCATTATACCTACGACGAGGAAAACGATATCGTTACCGTTATCAGCGACGAGTATAAGATGAACCCCGAGTACTCCGGCAACATATTCCTTACATATCAGAACACCGACATGACGGAGGCAGAGCTTGCGCTCTCCGCTGATAAGTGGGCTCTCGGTAAGCAGCAGAACCTTGATGCTGTAGCAAGCCCCTACCTCTCCTTCTCCCCCATTACAACTGAGGTTATGTTCGAGGATGAGGACACTATGACCGAGTTTGATATGACAGGCGAGGAGATCATGGCAGAGGTCAAGAAGGCATCTGACGATGCTGAAGCTAAGCTTGCGGCTTACACAGGCACAGGCGACGCTCTTATCGAGTATATGAACACCCTCGGCAAGGAGTTCGGCGCAAACAAGGCTGTTATGGCAGCGCTGAGCAACAAGTATACCAACTCCGCATTCGCAAGATACGTAGCTTGGTATAAGGTAACCTACGATACTGCTTCGGAAGAAGCGTAAAACTGAAAGGAGAGCGATGCTCTCCTTTCAGATTGATGACAAAGTCATCAATCTGAACAGAGGCTGAGAAACGAAGGTATATTTTGTGAAATCCTTTTCGTCGGCGTACTATGTACGACAGAGAAGGATTTCGCAAAAAGCAAGGAATGGCAAGGGAAATTCGATGTTTCCCTTGCCATTATTCTTTCTGCTTGCTTTCTTTGTCATAATGATATGTTT
>JAFQHD010000036.1 GCA_017398145.1 Clostridia bacterium | reverse complement strand
CCTCGCCTAACTGCTCCTGGATCTTTTCGTTATAATTATAGGCATATATCTGAAGAGTAAGGGCATCGCGAAGATCCTTTTCGTCAAGAGTATCGCCGAACATTTTGGTGATATACTCCTCGATGGTTATACCCTCGCTGCTTATGATACTGTCTATCTGCTTCTGGACCTCGTCAGCTACATATTCATCCGAATACCCTGCCTTTTTTGCCTCCTCGGCAACTCTTAAAAAGCTGCGGGCATCACCTAATGTCATCTCAAGAAAATAGTCGTGCCAGGTCATATCCTCGGTATACTGCTGTTCGTTGAGAGACTTGGAGGGATCGAAGCCCATGCTCTGAAAATACGAGCTGTAGCTTGCGTATACATTATAAAAGCCGGACAGGTAAAAGTAAGAAAGCATACCGTTGGTCATTTTATAATTCTCACTTTCCAAAGCCACAAGAGAATGGTTGGGATCTGTGTTTACCGAAGGCTTATCGGTGTTATCCCCTTCGACCTTTTTGCCGCAGGCTGCAACAGATATGAGCATCAAAGCTGCCAGCAAAAATGCGATGATCTTTTTCATATTTTTGTCCTTTCAAAATGAATTATTATCTATATAAAAATATATAATACTTTTACGGGGGTGAGACTATGGGAATACTGCCAACGCAAAAATGGTCGCGGATCCTTGTTTTATCCGCTTATATTCTCATCGCAGTGGCGGGAATATATCTGTTTTTCGGAAGAGTAATTTCGCTGTTAGCACCCTTTTTAGCCGCGTTCTTTATCGGGTGGCTTCTCTGCAGTCCTGCCGAAAAGCTCTGTCAGCGTACAGGCATCAAAAGAAAGCTTTTGTCATTCTTTTTAGTGCTGACCGTAATATTTTTTATCGGCTTTGTCGCCTTTCTGCTTGCCAATCAGCTCATATCCGAGGCTCAAAGGCTGTTTGAAAGGCTAAGTGAAAACTCAAGCAATATTCTCTCCTCTGCCGCCGAGCTTCTTGACGGCTTGGGCAAGAAATTCCCCTTTATATACGAGCATCTCGACCGTGAGGTGATAAACGGAACAGTCACCGAGGTCATAAAAAATCTTATCACCTCTCTGTCCTCATACCTTGCATCGGCACTTACTGCCTTTGTCACAAGACTGCCTGATATCTGCCTTTTCTTCGTGGTATTTGTGATAGCGTCCTTCTATTTTGCCATTGATTTCAAAAATATAACCGCAGCCATATCAAAGCTCATACCCTGCCGATTCAGGAGCAGTGCCGGCTCTGCTCTTATGGGGATAAAGGATACGCTTACAGGGTATATAAAAGCATATTCTGTTATCCTGTTAGTCACCTTTGCCCAGCTATTCGTGGGCTTTCTGGTGCTTCGGGTCAACTATGCCACCACCCTTGCCATGGTGATAGCCCTACTTGATATGCTACCCGTTATAGGCACGGGTACGGTGCTCATACCTTGGGCTGTGATAACCATGCTTATGGGAGATATGCCACTCGGTATAGGTCTTATCATCCTCTTCGGGATCATAACCGTGATACGCGAGGTCATAGAGCCAAAGCTTATCGGAAGCTCTATCGGAATGCATCCGCTTCTGACCCTTATCGCCATGTACGCCGGCTACAGACTCTTCGGTCTGTGGGGAATACTTCTGCTCCCCCCTTTGGTCAACTTAGCTAAGACCCTATTTACCAATTATACACCAAAAGACTCTATATAGCAAGGGGAAATATGAATAATTTATTAATTTTTTGAAAATGAGATATTTTTTATTTTTTAATATTGACAACATGATAAAACCCCTATATAATAGATATCGTTAAAGTAAAAACCACAATATATTGTGGTTACATAAGTGAGTACATAGGCACAGCCTATTTTGTGAAGACGGCATTACAATGAGAGTGGGAAACTCATTGTAATGCCGTCTTTCATTGTTTTATGGCCATAAGAAAGGGCATGTTGCCCCACCCAATCCGTAAGACAGGGGTCAGTCCCCTGTCTTACGATGAGTTATGAGTTTAGAGTTTAGAACTATAAGAAAAAGCATCCCGAAGGATGCTTTTTCGTTGTTTGTTATTTAAGCTACGTCGATTACGTAGAAGTTGTAGGAGTCATCGTTGTACTGAACCATGAAGCTCCAACGACCTGCGGTGAGGTTCTCGATTACGAGCTTGCCATCTACGATATCAGCGGTCTTGAGGTACTTAGAACCTGCTGCTGCCTTGATAGCATTGGAAGTCGTGTACTTGCCGGGTGCATATCTTACGATGTAGAGATCGTCAAGATCACCGATGGTTACCTTGTTGCCGTCCTGTACGAAGGTAGGAACCTTCTTTGCTACATTGTAATAGTG
>JAFQHD010000035.1 GCA_017398145.1 Clostridia bacterium | reverse complement strand
ATTATATCCTAAGTGGTTCTCACGCATATCCATTATAACAGATATTTTAAATTCTGCACTATACTTTTTATTTTTTCTTCCTGTTTTACCCATAAAAATATGCACCTCCAAAAGTTGTCTAACTTTTGGGGTGCATATCATCATCGGGGACACCCTTTTCTACTTGAATTTTGAATTTTGCATTTTTAATTTATTTTACAATAACTTTAACCGTATAGCTCCACTCACCCATTGTAAGGGTAACCGTAGTCTCTCCTGCCTTATGGCCGTAGACCATGCCGTTTTCATCAACGAGGAGTACAGTCGGATCTGCTACGGTATACGTTATGGGATAGTCGTCACGGTGGAATACCGCGTTTGATGCAGTATCGTTGAACGCCTCACCCCATTTGATGCCATGGCAGCTTATGTACGCCCTTATCTGGTGGGGATAATGCTCACCAGCACCTACGGTATAAACATCGTGTACAGCTCTGAACTCGGTTATCTCGGGGTCGGTAGTATTTACATCCTCTGGATATACGCTAACGGGGAAGGTGATCGAATATCCGTCATAGGTTGCGGTAATGTTTGTTGTACCTACAGCCTTTGCCGTTATCGTAAAGCCGTCGATCCTGACAATGTTCTCGTCCTCAATATCAAAAGTCACGAGTGAAGCATCTTCTACTACCTGACGGTTATAACGGGAATTGATACGGTATATCTTAACCTTTTCGGTTTTGCCAACATTTATATTGAAGTGATGGGGAAGATTGGAAACTGCGATAGTTCTCCATTCGCCCACTTCTACCGTTTCAAATTGATGGAACTCGTTTACACCGCTGTCTGTGGTCATAGAGTTTTTTGCGGTTGTAACGTCAACCTCCATCATATGGGTAGCCCACTGACCCCAGTTTTCAGACTGAGGCGCATCTGCATAGGCGTAGGCAATATATACCTTGTCGGTGTCCTTGATATGACCGTATTTATCACCGCTTATACCGATATTATGAGCGTACTTGTATACACCCTCATATATCTTCTCAGTTTCGGTATATGAGATACCGTCAAGGGACTCAAACACACGGATATACGAGTTGTCACCGAAGGAGTTTTCAATGGCGATACCGATGAACTTTCTCTGTGATTCAACATATTTGAAATCAGCTCCGCTTTGCGCGTTACCCTGCTCAAGGGCAGTACCGCGCTTAACTATCGTAAGGGGCCAGTTTTCGTCGGTTGCGTCAGCGGTTGCAACCATAGTCTTAAAGCCGTGCTGACCCTTTAGGGTGTAGTATATATAGAGTATTCCGTCAAGCTCTACAAAGGCGGGCTCACCCTCGCCCCAGAGGAGGTTACTGCCGTCGTACATCATTATGGGCTCGGCTTCACCGCCCCATCCGCTGCCGTTCCACTTTTCGTAAGGACCGTCGGGATTCTTTGAACGTGCAACGAATACGTTGTTGCACAGCCCCGTACGGTGTATGGTCGAGGTGTATCCTATATAATAGTAACCGTTGAAATATACAGCACCGGGATCACAGCAGGAAAGAAAATCGTAGCTGTCGGGGGTAGGCTGAAGCACGGTTTTTTCAGGGAGGATCTCACCCTCGGGCGTAATGTGTGTATATGTGATATGATCCCATTCCTTATATCCGCCGTTAAAATGCAGGGAGCCCGAGCCCTGAGAGCCGAGGGATGCATAATAGCTGTCTACACCTCCGTCCTCGTTTACGATGATAGAGGGTCCGTATCTGTAGGAATATGAGGTCTCGTAGGGGACGAATATATCAAAGCCTGTGGAGGGCTTCAATTCAATATTTAGGTACGTATCCTTTTCGGGAAGGGTAAGCTTATCGTATTGCATGAATATTCTTGCCGCCTGTGCACGGTTGAAGGGGGCCTTTGGGGCAAGAGTTGTGGGTGTCATACCCGACACGATACCCTCGGCTACAGCCCAGCCGAAGGGCTCACGGGCATAGTTGGCAACGGCCTTGCTGTCAGCATAGCTCTCGAAATGCTTTTTGCCCGTGGGTGCATTGTTGGAATAGCCCATAGCAGCCGTATAGTTATAGAGCATTGTGACTGCCTCGGCTCGGGTTATAGATCTGCCTATACCGAAGACTTTATCGGATATACCGCTCGTTACCTTAGTCTCGTATGCCCACTGAACGTAGGACGCATACCACGCTCCTGCCTTAACGTCACGGAAATGTACCTTGGTATAATCCTTTGTGTCGATGCCGCTTAACTGACCGAGAGCGCAAACCAACATCTCTCGGGTCATTGTAACAGACGGTCCGAACCTGTCGGGCGACATACCTGAAAATATGCTGTTATTATAACAGTAGTCAACGGCATCATAGAACCAGTAGCTTTCTTTTACGTCGGTAAAGGGAAGTTTGTTATTCTCTGCAAACACGGCTACAGAAAACAAAGATGAAACTATAAGAATTATTGAGATCAGTTTTTTCATAGTCAACTCCATATGTTTTTATGGTATAATTATAGAGAAAATGAGTGGAAATGTCAAATAGAATATGTTAATAACAGAGAAGAAAAATATTAATAACAAAAAATCTCAAAAAAAGTATTGACAACAGGTGATGATTGTGCTATAATACACAGGCTGTCCGATGGATGGTATCAATGTGGCGGGATAGCTCAGCTGGCTAGAGCAACCGGTTCATACCCGGTAGGTCATGGGTTCAAATCCAATTCCCGCTACCAACGGCCCGTTGGTCAAGCGGTCAAGACACCGCCCTTTCACGGCGGTAACGGGGGTTCGATTCCCCCACGGGTCACCAAACGAAAATCCGTTCTCGTAAGAGAGCGGATTTTTGTTTGTATTATTCATTTTTCATTATTTAATATTCATTATTCATTAATTGCACAGAACGTTTTTTCAAATGAATAATGAAGCCGCCTTCGGCTGATGAATAATGAATAATGAATAATTTGACATAGTGTGCGGTAATCTGACTGCATAGAAATCAAACGAATACTGATTGTATCTATTAACACTGCTAAAGAACGCAATAAATAAACTCGTATAGTGTTTTACGAACAATTACATTCAAGAGCTTTTTGATCTGATCCGTTCTCGTAAGAGAGCGGATTTTCCTCGTGGGTTAAATTAATTAACTCACTCATATCATCTTGAAAAGTGTGCGGAAAAATGATATAATAAATCATAAAATATTTTTCAGTGAGGTAAAAGCGTTGGCATTAACCTTCAAAGGCGGAGTTTACATCCCGCAGAATAAAAACACTCAAGCAAAAGAGACACGCATATTCGGTTCACCGAAGACGGTTTGTATACCTGTACCTGAAAGCTGTACTCCTACCGTAAAAAAAGGTGACAGAGTTGATATAGGGCAGGTCATCGGCGAGGTGGCAGGCGGTATGGGATGCCCTGTGCATGCAAGTATATCCGGTACTGTAACGGCAGTTGAAAATAAAGAAAATATTGATTATATAACGATCGGTAACGACGGTGAGGAGCGTATTTCAACCGACGTCAAGCCCTATGACGGCTCCTTTGACGACCTTAGCTTTGAGGATATTGTTGATACTGTCAGAAGGGCAGGTATCCCCGCATATAAAGATATACAGGAAGCAAAGGGTAAGGCGGATACGCTTATCGTCAACTGTGTGGAAAGTGAGCCCTATCTTATAGCAACACACCGTCTGCTTGTTGAAGAACTTGATTCGGTGCTTGGCGGTATGAAGATACTTCTTAAGGCGTTGGGGCTTCGTACGGCGGATATTGCAATAGATGATAACAAGCCTGATACCGTAAGGATTATCCGTGAAAAGACTAAGGACGGAGGCTATGCCGATATTAAGGTCGTAAAGAGCAAATATCCCCAGACAGATGATCGTGTCCTTGTTTATGCCGTAGCAGACCGTGAGATCTCCGCAGGCAAAGCCGCCGTTGACGTCGGATGTGCTGTTTTTGATGCACGTACCTGTGCCGATATTTATAACGCCTTTGTATACGGTATGCCTCTTATCAGATGCAGCGTTACTGTTGACGGCGACTGTGTTAAAGAGCCTTGTTGTGTTCGATGTCCCATCGGTACCTCATTTAGTGAGCTTATTGATTTCTGCGGCGGTGCTTTGAGTGAGATCAAATATCTCATCAACGGCGATCCTATGACAGGGGAGGCTCAGGGTGATATTGATACCCCTGTTACAAAGGACTCGGTTGCCGTGCTTGCATTCTCGGATAAGCTTAATCCCTCTTACGGACAGCCTTCGGCGTGTATACGCTGCGGAAGATGTGTGTCTGCCTGTCCCATGAGACTTATGCCCAACTACCTTGCAGTCTTTGCAAGCGAAGGCAGATACGACCTCTGCAAGAAATATGATGTTATGAGCTGTATTGAATGCGGTGTATGCAGCTACGTATGTCCCGGTAATATGCCCATAACACAGCTTAACCGTGAAGCTAAGGAGAGAGTAAATATGAATGGAGGAGAAGAATAATGAAGGATACAAAAACACTTCTTGTCGCCTCCGCTCCCTACATAAAGCAGGGCGATACCGTAAGAACGATAATGCTTGACGTAGTTATAGCACTTATCCCTGCACTTGCGTGGGCTGTATATATGTTCGGCGTGCGTGTACTGACGGTAACGGCTGTTTCGGTGATATCGTCGGTACTGTTTGAATATCTGTTTCAAAAAATCGTGAAGCGACCCGTGACAGTCCTCGATTTCTCGGCGGTTGTAACAGGTATGCTTCTGGCGTTTACTCTGCCTGTCAGCGTTGCACTTTGGGTGCCTGTGATCGGTGCCTTTATTGCTGTAGTTATAGCAAAGCAGCTTCTTTCTATGATAGGTAAAAATATAATAAATCCCGTTCTTACGGCAAGGGTAGCACTTTATCTTGTTTTTCCGAATAAAATAAACGGCTACGTGCAGCCTCTCGGTGATAAGCTTGATGCATTTTCGGTTAATGCAGGAGATATAATAGCAGGCGCAACACCGCTTGCGAGCCTTAAAGAGGGAATAGCTCCCGATATCGGTATCTTTGATCTCTTTATCGGCAATAAGTCGGGATGTATAGGTGAGATATCTGTAATGCTGCTTATTATCGGCGGACTCTATCTGCTGCTTCGCCGTGTTATTACCTGGCATATTCCCATAGCGTTTCTCGGTACGGTGGCTGTGCTGACCTTCCTTTTTCCACAGGCGCAGTCTGTACAGGCGTATGAATTTATGCTTATAGAGCTTTGCTCCGGCGCTTTGGTACTGGGAGCTGTCTTTATGGCAACCGACTACATGAGCTCTCCCGTAACCTCGACGGGTCGTATCATCTACGGTATCGGATGCGGTGTTATTACCGTATGCATCAGATATTTTGCACCCCTTACGGAGGGTGTGGCAGCTGCCATACTTATAATGAATCTTCTTTCCCGTCAGCTCGATATCAGGACGAGATCCAAGCCCTTCGGTTATGTATCCAAGTCAAAGAATTAAGTATACATAAAACAAGAAAAACATACCATAATAACTCAAAAGGAGTTGATGGTATGTTTTTTTCTGATAAGAGAAAGATCGGAATTATAGGATGCGGAAGCGTAGGAATGAGCTACGCCTTTGCGCTTCTTACAAGCGGGCTCGCAAACGAGCTTGTGCTTATAGACAGGAACACCGAACGTATAAAGGGAGAAGCAAAGGACTTGAACCACGGACTTGCTTATACTCCCGAAAAGATGACTGTCTACGCGGGAGATTACAGCGACCTCTTTGATGCTGACCTTGCGGTTATATGTGCGGGAGGGCCTCATCATAAGGGAGAAACAAGGCTCGACCTTGCAGGCAGAAACACCGATATCCTTTGTGACATAGTGCCCAGGATAGTGGATTCGGGCTTTAACGGAATATATATCGTAGTTACCAATCCCGTTGACGTTATGACACGGGTCACCCTTGAGCTTTCGGGCGCCGCACCCGAAAAGGTAATAGGCTCGGGAACAACCCTTGACAGCGCAAGGCTGCGCTTTCTTTGCGGCAGATATTTCGGTATAGACCCCCGAAACGTCCACGCATACGTGGTGGGAGAGCACGGTGACAGCGAGTTTGTTCTCTGGTCCTCGGCAATGATAGCCACAAAGACGGTAAGAGAGATAATAAACGAATCAAAAGGAAAGTACTTCTTCGAGGATATGCAGTCTATCGAAGAAGAGGTACGTCGCTCCGCATACTCAATTATTAAAGCCAAGGGCTCTACCTGCTACGGTATTGCTACTGCACTTATAAGGATAACAAGAGCGATCTACGGCGATGAAAACAGCGTTCTGACCCTGTCATCCTACCTCCAAGGCGAATACGGACAGGAGGACGTATATATCGGATCACCCTGTATAGTCAACCGTGATGGGATAGTGGGTCACGTCCGTCTTAACATGACCGAGGAGGAGAAGGAAAAGTTTGACGCTTCCTGTGAGCTGTTAAGAAAGACGTATGAGGGGCTTAAGATATTAAAATGATATATTGCTTACGCAATATGATATACGGCTGGTGCCGTATGATATATTTCCACCTTGTGAAAATATGATATAATATCCGTTCCAACATATGCCAAAGGCATATATCGTCGCACTAAGTGCGATATCATACCGAAGGTATATCACCCGTTCAGCCTCATTCCCCAAAACTCGACAAGCTCGTTTCGGGGACCCCGAAGGGCGAGGAACGGATATCATTGAAAAAAGCACTTGCATAAGCAAGTGCTTTTTTCTGGCAGGGGCACAAAGATTCGAACTCTGGACACGCGGTTTTGGAGACTATAAAATACAAAGGGTTCAAATTGTATTTGGAAACCGCTACTCCTATTTTTTAACGGAGAAAACGGAAACCGCATATCCTATTTGGTGTACGAAGGGTATTTGAGTTGATTTTTGTGCTTCTTAAATGATATATTGCTGACGCAATATGATATACGGCTGATACCGTATGATATATTTTCCCCCTGTGAAAATATGATATAATATCCGTTCCAACATAAGCCGAAGGCTTATATCATCGCACTTTGTGCGATATCATACCGAAGGTATATCACCCGTTCCGTTGAGGAACGGATATCATTGAAAAAGACGATTGCAAACCGCAATCGTCTTTTTCTGGCAGGGGCACAAAGATTCGAACTCTGGACACGCGGTTTTGGAGACCGCTGCTCTACCAGCTGAGCTATACCCCTGTGTTTCGTACCTGTGTATTATAGCATAGTGGTTTGCATTTTGCAATAGGTAAATTAATTTAATTTATTAACTTTTTGTGAACGCCACAGGCGAAATAATACTTGATTACTGTATTAAAATATGATATACTATTTTTAATGGAGGTGTTTTATATGTCAATTGAAAATGCAATTAAGAATGCCTGCGCGTCTGTAGAAATGGAAGGCTACAATATAGACGATGAATGTAAAGAATGGTGCCGTCTTTTGCTCACCGGAGAAATAACCCTTGAACAGTATATTTCATTTGTAAAAGAGCAAGCAGAGGTAAGTGCATAATGGGGTATTCAATTGATTCTTTTACAGATTCCTGTTATGAGGGAACAACTTGTCTTATTAATAAGTTTGGTATTACCGATGAACAGAAGCTTGCTGAATTAGAGGGACGGATAACCTTTGCAAAAGCATCTGTGCTTGAACGGAATCCGTTGGAGGGGAATTTTGATTTTTCTCATTACAAGGCAATTCATAGATTTTTATTTGAAGATATTTATGATTGGGCAGGCGATGTGCGAAAGGTAAATATATCGAAAAAAGGTACAGTTTTTGTGCCTGCGGATGAAATTGAAACGATAGCCGAAGTTTGTTTTGGTAGATTGTCTGATGAAAATTTGTTTTTGAATTTATGTAGGACAAAGTATATAGAACAAATTACGGATTTCTATTGTGTAACTAACACTTTGCATCCTTTCAGAGAAGGTAACGGCAGAACACAGCGTATATTTATATCACAACTTGTCAGACATGCAGGTTATAACATAGATTTTTATAATGTGGATATAGACGAGCTGATGATTGCAACAATTCAGGCAGCGAATGGAATAATGGATAATCTGATTAAAATATTTGATAGGTTGATTACAGATTAAAATGAGCAGACGAACAAGAAAAACAGCAAAGAAAACACCTTTGTCGGCTTTGGATAAATTTGTATATTTTCTTTTTTGGATAATAGGCACGGGGATCATCTGCGGTGTGATCATAGTCTTTGATCAGATCATTCCGCACAGAATCGCTATGTCAGATCCATCAGTCATTGCATATGACAACGATATCGTTATGGCATATACCGCTCCGTTGTTGATAGCCGTTATGATACTTGTTTTCATGATCTTAGGTTATGCAGTACAGTACAAGATACCTATCTTCGGCAACAAAACATATAAGCCTAAGAGCTTTGAGATAGTTATACCTACCTATCCCTTGTTTTCTAAGGAGTTTTCCCTGAATTTCAGCGATAAACAAAAGAAAAACATCAAACGATTTTTCCTTGTTATGCTTATCGTGACCGTTATAGCCATGGTGATATTACCTTTCGGTATTTACAAACGCTTGACTCTTGATGAAAATGATACGGTGAAGATATATAACTCGTTTAACCGTTGTGATACGTATAACTGGTCAGAGGCTGAGGAGGCAAGGGTATATATTTCAGGCGGCCGCAGATACGGTCCGAATCTGAATTTTGCATTTGAATATAATAACGATTATTATGAGTTCCATATCGGTCCTTTGAAAAAATGAGCAAGTACGAAGCATTGGAGTATATGCTGTACCTTAAAGAAAATGCAAAGGATTTTACAGTAAACAGCACCCGCCGTATTGAGCGGCTGATCTACGAGGATTATTATACCTCCGCAGAACAGCAGTTGCTATACCAATTATTCGACTATACACCGTAGCTTTTGTTACGGTGTATTTTGTTGACATTTTAAGTCGATTATGGTATATTTATAATATTAATCATATAAGGAGCTATTAATGAATTTTAATTCACTTGAGTATCTGTTGTTTCTGCCGATAACGCTGATACTGTACTTTATATTGCCCAAAAAGATAAAAAATCCGGTTTTACTTATAGCCAGCTTCTTTTTCTATATGAACTGGGAGCCGATATATGCGCTTCTGATGCTCTTTTCCATTGCGGCGACATATTTCTGCGGTCTTTTGGTATCAAAGCAGGCTCTTGGAAAAAAGAAGCTGTGGTTGGTGCTTTGTCTACTTATAAATTTAGGAATACTCTTTGTATTCAAATACTTTAACTTCTTTACCGATACCCTTGGTTCTATTGTCGGAAGGGAGTTTGTAACCATAGACGTGCTTCTGCCTGTGGGCATATCCTTCTATACCTTCCAGGCCCTGGGCTATACCATCGACGTGTACCGCGGGGATATTGAGGCGGAAAAGAATTTTATCGATTACGCTCTTTTCGTATCCTTCTTCCCTCAGCTTGTGGCAGGTCCCATTGAGAGAACGGGGAATATCGTTCCCCAGTTAAAAAAACACCATAAATTCAGCTTTGCAAACCTACGCGACGGCTTTCTGCTTATCCTGTGGGGTATGATGAAAAAGATCCTTATAGCGGATAATCTTGCGGTCGTTGTAAATACCGTTTATAACGACGTCCATTCTCATACAGGAATGCAGATGATATTTGCCACCGTATGCTTTGCTTTCCAGATATACTGCGATTTTTCTGCGTATTCGGATATCGCCCGAGGTTCGGCACGTATAATGAATATCGAGCTTATGCGTAACTTTGACTGTCCCTACAGGGCGCAGACCATAAAGGAATTCTGGCGCCGCTGGCATATATCCCTTTCCACCTGGTTCAAGGACTATCTCTATTTCCCCTTGGGCGGCAGCCGCTGCAGCAAGGCAAGACAGTGTTTTAACGTGTTGGTGGTATTCCTTGTAAGCGGACTCTGGCACGGAGCGGCAATGACCTACGTTATATGGGGTGCGCTTCACGGTCTTTATCAGATCGGCGGAATACTTATGGCTCCCATACGCAAAAGGCTCTATAAGGTCATAAAAGAGAATAACCCCGTGCTTGTAATATTGCGCATGGTTTTCACCTTTATCCTTGTCAATATTGCCTGGGTGCTTTTCAGAGCAAACTCGCTCTCTGACGCGGCTTATATCTTTAAGACAATATTCAGCATAGATACGGTATTTCCTCTGGCGTTCGGTACACTCGGACTTTCCCGTAAGATGCTTATCGTTATGGGAATAGCAGTGATAATTCTTTATATTGTCGATTTCGTAAATTCAATAAAGCCGGTAGCAAAATGGATAAACGGAAGGATATTCATCAGATATCTTATATACGTTATCATACTTCTTGCCATCTTTATCTTCGGATATTACGGAGCGGGCTTCGACCCTCAGGACTTTGTGTATTTCCAGTTCTAAGGAGGCAGTATGAAGAAGAAAATTTCAGAGTTCATAGCTTTTATTCTTGCCTTGGCTGTGGTTATCGGCACAGCGTATTATATTCCTTACGTTCTTATGCCCGTACGAAAGGATTACGGCGCAACCTGGAATATGTATCTTGAGGAGCCCGAGGACAGTATAGACGTAATTCTTCTCGGTTCGTCTCTTTTATACTGTGACGTGGTTCCCGCGTGTATATACGATAAAACAGGGATAACATCATATGTAGTGGGAGGAGGAAGTCTTTCCTCCTCTATAGGATACTATTATCTCAGGCAGGCGCTTAAGACCCAGTCTCCCGACCTTGTAATGATCGAGGCGACCAACGTATACTTTAAAAAATACGAGGAATACACCAAGGTCAATATCGGCTATATGCCCTACGGTATGAACCGTCTCGGTGCAACCCTCAATGCCGCCGAGCCCGAGGAACGCTTTGGACTTCTGTTCCCGCTTTATAACTACCACGACCTGTGGGAGAAGCATACCATAGCCGATTATTTCAGTCCCCGTGCCGATGAAAAAACTGATATCAATGCGGGCTATACATATCTTACCGATATAAAGGAGCAGAATGAGCGCACGGTGCGTCCCATAGCGGACGGCGAAATGGTGGATTTTAATTACCGTTATCTTGAAAAAACGGTAGAGCTCTGCCGTGAAAAGGGAATCAAGGTCGAGCTGTTTTTATCTCCGAGCTGTTATTATCTTGACGATGAAGCACAGAATCGGTTGAAGAATACCTTCCCCGACGTTACCTTCGTTGACTACAGCGACAGTATGGAGGAAATGGGAATCGATATGAAGAGCGATTTCTATGACAAGCTCCATCTTAATTTCAGCGGTGCGGATAAGTTTTCCGGCTTTCTCGCAGAGCATATTACGGAGTACTATGATATAACGGAGCGTGAGCATTCCGAGCCGTTGTGGCAGGAAAGGGTAGAGAATTATAACAAATATTTGACGGGTGAGTGATCACCCGTTGAATTTTTTTATAAAACACTTGAATTTTTTCCTTATTTGGTATATACTATATATCAAAGGGAGTAGTCGGCACCGTATTTCGGTGTGATGAAGTCAACAGCGTTATGCATAACACCCCACGATATTTCGTGCGCTTATCTGCGACACGGATGTATTTCGGGCGTTTATCGCGGCAGACCCTGTCTGCCTGGCTCATCTTAATTGGCGAGACTTATCTGTAATCTTCACAGGTGGGTCATCGTCTTTTTTTAATACAATCCCACCTGCATATAACAAGGAGGCATTATTTTGGCATTCTACGACAAAACAAAGGAGGAGGTTCTGAGTGAGCTTTCCACCGACATGCAAAAGGGTCTTGACCCGAAGAAGATCGCCGCACTTCAGGAAAGGTACGGCAAAAACAAGCTTAAGGAAAAGAAAAAGAAATCCACTCTTCAGCGCTTTCTTGACCAGTTCAAGGATGTAATGATACTTATCCTTATAGCGGCGGCTATAGTTTCCTTTACTATCATCTGTGTAGAGGGTAACTGGGGCGAGCTCTTTGAACCCGCGCTTATCCTGCTTATCGTTATACTCAACGCAGTTATGGGTGTATATCAGGAGGGCAAGGCGGAGAAGGCTCTCGATGCGCTGAAAAGTATGTCAGCACCTCACGCCCGTGTTATCCGTGGCGGTGAGGAATCTCTTATAGATGCGGCAGAGCTTGTTCCCGGTGATATCATCAAGCTTGAGGCGGGTGACTTTATCCCTGCTGATGCAAGACTGCTAAGCTCCGTCAGCCTTAAGAGTGAAGAATCCGCTCTTACAGGTGAGTCTGTTCCTTCCGAAAAGGACGCCGATGTTGATGTCAAGGAAGGCGCAGGTGTAGGCGACAGGACGAATATGGTATTTTCCGGCTGCTCCGTTACCTACGGTACCGCTACCGCCGTTGTTACCGCAACGGGTATGGATACCGAGATGGGTATGATAGCAAACCTGCTTGATTCCGAATCCGAGACACAGACCCCCTTACAGCAGAAGTTAGCTCAACTGGGTAAATATCTCGGTATCATGGCTCTTGCAGCTTGTGCTATAGTATTCGTGGTAGGTCTTTTAAACGATCTTGATCCCCTTCATATATTTATGACAGCGGTTTCCCTTGCGGTTTCCGCTATTCCCGAGGGCTTGCCCGCTATAGTTACCATAGTTCTTTCCATCGGTGTCCAGCGTATGGTAAAGCGTAATGCACTTATCCGCAGACTTCCTGCCGTTGAGACCTTAGGCAGCGCTTCTATCATCTGTTCTGATAAGACGGGTACACTAACCCAGAACCGTATGACCCTTGTCAAGGCATATCTTGATAATGGTGTATACGAGGATATTAATGAAAACAACAGCGATGCTGTACGTGAGCTTCTTATGTACGGAACGCTTTGCTCGGACGGCTCTGTAGTATTTACAGATGAGGGTGAACAGCATATCGGTGATCCCACCGAGACCTCTATAGTCCTTGCCGCACATAAGAACGGTATGGATAAAGAGGAATTAAACAATAAATATCCCCGACTTGCAGGCATTCCCTTCGATTCCGACCGTAAGCTTATGACCACCGTCAATAATATAGACGGCAAAAATATCGTTATAGTCAAGGGTGCCTTTGATATGATGGCGACCCGTTGCGTCAAGGGAGACCTCGATAAGGCAAAGGAAATGACCGAGACTATGAGCCGTGATGCACTTCGTGTTCTTGCCGTAGCTTATAAGGAAATAGATACAGTTCCTGCCGTAGCAACAAGTGAGGCGCTGGAAAAGGATCTTATATTTGTAGGACTTGTGGGTATGATAGACCCGCCCAGACCCGAGTGTAAGGTTGCTGTTGCTACCTGCCGACGCGCAGGAATCAAGCCTGTTATGATAACCGGTGACCACGTCGTTACCGCCTCTGCCATTGCAAAGGAGCTTGGTATCCTCGAGGAGGGAGATATGGCTATAACAGGTGCGGAGCTTGACGCTATGAACGACCGTGAGCTTGACTCTAAGGTTGAGAATATTTCGGTCTACGCCCGT
>JAFQHD010000034.1 GCA_017398145.1 Clostridia bacterium | reverse complement strand
TATTTGGGGTATCTCCCACCACTAATGTTTCGGCGATAGGCAAAGCCAGCGAAGCTTTGATATGGCCTGTATTAAGCCCGGGGAGTATAACCACCGCTTCTACGTCAAGATATAGGGTAAGGGTGTGCAGGGTATGATTTATACCCGCAGATCCTATACTTGATTTTGCTTCTGCACGGGTAGATTTATATTGATTCAGCTCTATCAGTATATCAGGACCTTGACCAAGAGACAGAGCATCTCCGACTATGTCTCCAACAGGGATCGCGATTTTTATATCTTCATCACCCAGTACCGTCTCGATCTCGCTGACAATAATCGCAACGGCATTGTTAACTGCCGCGGTATCTGTACGCATATAGGATAGAGTTCCTTTTTCGGTATAACAGGGAAGTACGATGTCGGACAGGTCTGTTTTTTCTACCGCATCATAAACTATATTGGTTATAAGATCTTCAAATTCCCGTTCTGCTAAGGGTAGTATCAAAGGCTCACTTTTGTTAAAAGCCCATTGAAGAAATAACGTCGCAATAAGCAGACTAACGGCACAAAAAAGCAACCTTCTCGCCCATATTGCTTTAGTTCTGCTTTTGGTTTTACGCATAAAATCACCAATATAATTATATGAAAAAAGAAGCAGGAAATTTCCTGCTTCTTTGAGTAGCTTGTGTTTTTAGATATCCCAGGAAAGCTTGCCGCGTACAGCCTCGATAAGAGCCTTTTCCTGTTCTGCGGGAAGGGTCTCAAAGGGATCACGGCAGGTACCGCAGTCGCAGCCGCAAGCCTTGACGAGTACCTTGATTGCGGGAAGGAGATTGAAGGAGAGGATCTGCTCGATAGCAGAGTTGATCTGGTGCTGCATATCGAGTGCCTTTGCCATCTTGTTAGCCTTAAAGAGCTTATAAAGCTCAGCAAACTTGGAAACGAGAACGTTGTATGTAGTACCGATACCGCCGTCAGCACCCATAGCAAGACCTGAGAGGATGATCTCGTCGGAGCCGTTGTAGAGGAGCTTGTCGGGAAAATCGTTACGTACACGCTCAAAAGCGTAGAAATCGCTGCAGGTGAACTTCATACCGCCAACGCAGTCAAGAGCAAGAAGCTCCTTGATCTGAGGGATGGAGAGGTTAGCACCGGAGAGAGCGGGAATGTTGTATACTATCATAGGAAGATCGCAGATAGAGCCGATCTTTTCGTAGTAAGCCTTGATCTCCTTGAAGTTGTACTTGTAGTAGAAGGGAGCAACAGAGGAGATAGCGGCAGCACCGACCTTTTCGGCGTGCTTTGCCAGCTCGTAAGCATCTGCGGGGTTGGCCGCACCGATATGAGCGATGATAGGGAAGTTCTCGGGAACGGCTGCCATAACAGCCTCAAGAAGCTCCTTTCTTTCCTCAGTTGAGAGAAGGATCATCTCACCGGAGGAGCCGCCTACGTAGAGGGAGTCAGCACCTTTCTCGATAAGCCTCTGTGCGTGGCATTTTGCCGCCTCGGTGTTGAGAGAGCCGTCAGCCTTAAAGGGGGTAATAAATGCGGGGATAATACCCTTGATATCTACTTTTTTCATTGTAGTACTCCTTAAAATATTATATATTACCATTATAACCCTAAACTCATTATGTGTCAAGTAATATTTGTATAGTATACCACTTGTAATGTGACAGATAATTTGTTATAATTGTTCTATCATTTCAAAGGAGCAACAAAATGAAGAGATTTTTCAATAGATATTTTATAGACGGTCTGGGAGCTATGGCACAGGGTCTGTTTTCGACTCTCATTATAGGTACTATCCTTGCACAGATAGGTATGCTGGTCTCAAGCTACATAAGTGCTGATATCGGCGCGTATATTACAGCCGCCGCCAATATAGCAAAGACGGTAACGGGTGCGGGCATAGGTGTTGCCGTAGCAGTGAAGTTCGGCGCTTCTTCCATAGTTACTGCCGCGACCGCTGTCTGCGGTATGTTAGGCGCATTTCCCGGTGTGGGCATTACCGAGCTTGTTATCGGCAGACCGGGTGAGCCTCTGGGTGCATTTGTTGCCGCTGTTGTTGCTTGCGAAATGGGTAGACTGGTATCGGGCAAGACTAAGTTAGATATCGTACTTACGCCCCTTGTGACCATCACTTCAGGTGCGGTTATAGCCTTTATCGTTTCAGGTCCCATATCCCGTTTTATGACCTGGCTTGGATCTCTTGTTAATTATAACGTAGAAAACAATCCCGTACTCGGCGGTATCATAGTGGCGGTGCTTATGGGTGTGATACTTACTCTTCCCATATCCTCGGCAGCTATCGGTATATCTCTCGGACTTTCGGGTGTTGCGGCAGGTGCCGCCTGTGTGGGCTGCTGCTGTCAGATGATAGGCTTTGCGGTATCAAGCTACCGCGACAACGGCTTCGGAGGTCTTATCTCTCAGGGCATCGGAACATCAATGATACAGATACCCAATATTATGAAGAAGCCTGCCATATGGCTCGCTCCCACCCTTGCGTCTGCGGTGCTGGGTCCTATATCCTCCGCCGTACTTAAGATGACTAATACTTCTACGGGTGCAGGTATGGGTACCTCAGGTCTTGTAGGTCAGTTTGAGGCGTTTACTGCAATGCTTCCCGCAAACGGAGTTTTCAGAACCACCGTTACGGTTATCGTAATGCACTTCCTGCTTCCCGGTGTGGTGACTCTTGCTTTTGACTGGGCGTTTTGCCGTCTTGGTTGGGTCAGAAAGGGCGATATGAAGCTGGCAAAGGGTTGATGCTATGACAAAAAAGAAATTCCTTGACCGTCCCTGTTTTTCTTGGGTGACGGTCTCACTAATAAGCTATCTTATATCAGAATGTGTAAATCAGAGAGGCTTCGTCGGGCTTGTCCGCTTTATCGTTGCCTCTCCATACGCATTTATACTTAATCTTGCCATAGTGTTACTGACCTACTCGGTTGCGCTGTTTATAAAGAGAAGACTTTTTTGCTATACGCTTACCGCCGCACTCTGGGCGGTGATGACGGCAATCAATCTGGTGCTTCTCATACAGCGTAACACGCAGTTTAACTGTAGCGATATACTCATTTTCAGATACGGTATTTTTATCACTACCCGATATCTTAGTATCCTTCACTGCATACTTATTACCCTTGGTATTATGCTTGTTACGACCTTTGTGGTGTACCTATATAAAAGGGGATACCGCTGTGAAAAGACGGGAAGCAAAAAACGGCACGGTATCGTTGTAGGAATCCTTGCGGTAGTTATCGTTGTAATGAGTCTTATCGGTAATCTTACGGGACTGCTTCTTCCCAGATTTACCAACATAGCAGAGGGTTACTCTAAAAACGGCTTTGTATACGCCTTTTTCTGCTCGGTTACGGAGAGTGGTGTGGATGAGCCTGAGGAGCTTACAGAGGGCTCTGTTGAGGATATTATCTCTGCTTTCCCCGACAAGGATAAAACAAGCGATACCGATCCGAATGTAATATTCGTACAGATGGAGTCCTTCATAGATCCCGATGAATTCGTAGGTCTTGAACTTGAAACCGATCCCGCACCAAACTTCAACAGGCTTATCGAGGAATATCCCTCGGGATATCTTGATGTATCGGTGTTGGGCGGCGGTACGGCAAACACCGAGTTTGAGATACTGACGGGAATGAATATCAAGGATTTCGGCACTATCGAATATCCTTATGAGAGCTTTCTTGACACCCGCACCTGTGAGTCAATGGCGTACAACTACAAGGCACTGGGATATAAGGCACACGCCATGCATAATTTCAGTGCAGGCTTCTATATGCGTAACAAGGTCTTTGCAAATCTCGGCTTTGATACCTTTACCTCCTTTGAGTATATGACCGACATCGAGTATAACTCCATCGGTTGGGCAAAGGACAAGATACTTGAGAGATATATTATTAGCGCCCTTGAGAGCAGCACCGAGCCCGATTTTGTTTATGCCATATCGGTGCAGGGACATGGCTCATATCCTACAGACTTTGACGATAGCCAGAGCGATATCGAAACCTCCTACTCAACTACCGATATAGAGAGCATGCAATCACAGATGGATTATTACGTTTCCCAGGTCAGGGAGATGGATGAGTTTATCGGTTTGCTTACCGAAAGGCTGTCAAGCTATGACGAGCCTACAGTCGTGGTGTTTTACGGAGATCATCTGCCGGGTATACCTCTTACCTCCGAGATGCTTGAAACGGGAAGTCTGTATAAGACGGAATACGTTATCTGGTCGAACTTTTCGATAGAGGCAGAGGACAGAGATCTCTGCACCTATCAGCTCTCCTCTCACGTTCAGAGCCTTATAGGTCGTTCCAGCGGGCAGATAACCAAGCTCCATCAGACCTATATGGATACTCCCGAATATGAGGAATACCTAAAGGTTCTTGAATACGATATCATCGAGGGGGATATGCTGACCTACGGCGGAGAAAATCCCTTTGAGCCTTCAGAGCTAAAGTTCGGCGTAGAGGATATTACCGTAACGGATGTAACCTATGTTGACAGGGATCTCTATGTTATTGGTGTAAACTTCAACGAGCATTCGTCGGTATATATCAACGGTAACCGTAAGACTACCGAGTATATCAATTCAAGTACACTTGTCGTAAAGAACGCAAGGCTCAAGGAGGGTGATAGCATAACTGTCGCCCAGATGAGCTATCAGATGCCTTGGACGTATTTGTCACAGACGGAAGAATACGAATATTAAAAAGCCGTGCGAAAGCACGGCTTTAGTTTTAGAACTAAGAGTTTTTAGTTGCATTCTGCAACCAAGGGACCCTTAAGCTCCTTTAAGTAGAACAATCTACCGGGAAGGGTAGGAATGAACGTGGAAGTGATATTCATATCGGGACCGTAGTGGAGAGTAGTGAGGAAGCTCATACCCTGCCAGCTCATACCTCTGCCAAGCATACCGTCAGCACCGCCGATAGCATAATCAGCCTGGAGGAAAAGACCGGGGCCGATGGTGTTTGCACGGCAGGGAACAAGGGTAGTTCTGGACTTGAAGGATGTGATCGCGTTCTGCTCGATGGTAAGGGGATGAAGCTTTGCAGCGATACGGTGTGTCTGCTTCTTCCACTCCTCAACAGAATCAAACTCATCTGCAAACTGGGGCTCCCAGAAAGCGATGTGGCACATTCTGCCGATACCGTATACGAGAACAAGCTTTGCGCCCTCAGCCTTGAGAGCGGCGATCTTTTCTGCATATGTAGGAAGATTTTCCTTGGTTGCGAAGTTTCTTTGAGCCTCGGGAACGGTGTACTTGCCGAGCTTGTTGAAGAATGCCTGCTTCATAGAATACTCAAAGGATGCGGAGTTGGTGTTGGGGAGAGTATTGCCTTCATCGTCTGACCACTCGTCCATATTGAAGGTGTAAACGTGGTCGCAGGATACCTTCCACTCGCGAAGGAAGTATACTGCCCAACGGTACATACCCATAGGACCTACGGGAAGGATCATAGCGCACTTTCTGCCTGCGTCGCGGGTCTCCTTGATCTGCATTGCGATCTCGTGCCCCATAAGCACGTCGAACTCGGCTACGTTTTCGCATTCCTGAACGTTGAATTTCTTGTTCCAGAAATCCTCTCTCTTAGTACCTTTTTCACAGCAAGCGTCGATCTTCGCCATATCCCATCCCTTGGGATAGAAGCCGTCAAGCAAGCTGCCTTTTACTGTTGACATAAAATCCATGATTTTTACCTCGTGTAATATTTATAGTTTATTTAGATTGTTAGTTTATCTCAATAATGCAAAATGCAGAGTGCAGAATGCAGAATTGAGGTGATTTTTGTTGCACAAATGCAACAAAAATTCCATTAGATTTATATAAGATCAAATCTTTTTTGTAATGAAACAAATGCAATATACAAAACACAAAGTAACAAACTGAAAAATACAGCTTAACCAAAATTAAAATGCAAGTTTTCGACCTAAAGGGAGAAAACTCTCCATAATTCTGCACTCTGCATTCTGCATTCTGCATTCAAAACCACTGCCTCAAGGCAGCAATCTCTTTGTTACCACCTTCGGATAACACAGCTCCTCGGTAAAGCCTTCTGCGTACGCACAGTTGGACTGATAGCCTCTGAACTTACTGCAGGTACGTACAAAGTCGCAGAAGTCGATGTGGTCGTGGTCACGCATCCATTTGATCTGGCTTTCGTGACACTCAAGCATCTGCAGCTTAAGCTCGATCTCGTCGGTGATATCAACGTACATCGTAGGCTCAAACTTCATACCGGCAAGGTTATCCATATAGTAGATGGGAGTAACCTTGGATGCAGGATGCTCACCGGGAACGTACTGAGGGCAGGACGCCGCAAAGCAGGCGGAGAACACCATCTTCTGAACCTCTAAATGGTCGGGCATATAATCTGTGGGGGAGTGGGTTATGATAAAGTCAGGGTCTGCATATCTCATAACCTGCATCAGCTTATCTCTCTGCTCGTAGTCGTTTGCGTTGGGTCGAAGATCTCCTATATCAAGGGAAATGACCTCGATACCTGCAAGAGCACCTGCACGCTCTGCCTCACCGTTACGCATAGGACCAAGCTCGTGGGGAGGGATCACAACGTGACCCATATTGCCGTTACATACGTGGCAAACTATAACTCTGTCTCCGCGCTTGACACACTTTGCAAGAGTGCCTGCACAGGATATCTCAATGTCGTCGGGATGACAACCGATTGCTAAAACGTTCATCTTAATTTATTCCTTTCCTAAAGGGAGTTCCGTCATTCTCAGCTTGGGTGCTCCGTAGGGCAGAAGCTTAACTCTTTCCGTCTCGGAGATAGGTGTACGATCATCAGGAGCGGGAGTGGGAACGGTACCCTCAAAGCCTTCCTTGCAGCCCCAGTTGATCTTGTGCATATTTGCATATGCTACGATGGGTGGATTCTTACTTGAGAAGGGAATGGTATAATCATCAACCATTTCAAACTCTACCTTGTCATCAGAGTAAGCATAATTCCAGTCGGACGCAGGCTTGAGATCGTAGTCACAGTAGGGGAACTTGCGTTCAATTCCTTCTTCTGTGAACTCTCTGCGGTACCATTCTTCTGCTATGGGAAGTGAGAAGAGAAGTGCGCCGCGCTTGAGTGCGTACATATCACGGGGTCTCTCTATAAACTCGACCTTCTGATCAAATACAACATTGATTACGGTCTCACCCTCCCAGGTACGGGAGATGATATGCTTCTTACCTACCTCTACAGACTCACCGTTTACAGTTGCGCCGTTAAGAGTAGAGGGTATAACTATCTCAAAATCAAAATCAACGGGCTTGTCGGTTTTGATCGTATACGTAAGAGTATCTCTGAAGGGATACATGGTGTCGAGGTCTACGCATACCCTTGCACCCTTGATATCAAGGGAAACCTTTGAAGGAACGTGTGCTACGGAAGCAAGACCCTTTTCACTTCTCATGAATGCAGAGAGTGCAAGCTTGGGCCAGCCCTGGCTGAAGTTAGCGGTACAGCAGCCGTAGTTGGGTTCAAGACCGAACATATTACCCTCGTAGCCGTTAGAGCCGAAGGGAGATTCCTCGTGGGTTCCGGGGAAACGGATGCAGGCGATCTGGTTTGCCTGCTGGTCGTACAGACGTACCCACATATCGTCGCTTAAGCCTGCTGGAAGGGCATTGAACGCCAGAGCCTCAAGACGGTCTACCCATTTTTCCTTGCCTGTGATGGCATAGAGCCACTCGTAGGAATACATAGCCTCAACTACACCGCAGAGCTCTGTTCCTCTGGTAGGGTCATCACCTGCAAGACATTCGTCGCCCGTGAAGTAGCCCGTAGGTGTACCGTGGTATTTATGTAAGGTAGAGAGCATATGCTCCGCAAACTCATCGGGATCTACGTCTCTGCCCTCGTAAGCAAGGAATCTTGAAGCCATAGCCTCGGATTTAAGTGCCATAGCAAGGTTTACGACGTGGGTGTGCAGACGCCATACGTTGGGTCTGTCGTGAGCCTCCTTGTCTCTCCAGCGGTAGAAGATCTTGTGGAAATCCGCACCCTCAAACTCAAGAAGTCTGCACAGCTCTATAAGCCAGTCCTCGTGACAGCGGTCGTACATCCAGTAAACTGCGATAAGACCCTCGTACCATCTGAACTGACCCCAGGATTTAAGGGCGGTATGCTCAAGACGGAACTTAAGGTTCTTTAAAACTCTGTAGACTACGTCGGGTATGCGTTCGTCACCAGAGCAATCGTAATAAACGATAAGGGCCTTACATATAAGTAATACTGCCCACTCGTCGAAGTTGTCAAATTCTTCCTGAGTATTGCAGGGGCATATCCATCCGTCATGATAGGGGATCTCGGGAGTATCCTCCTGCTTTGAAAGAATAAAATCTACGTATTTTTTAGCCGTAGCTATAAGCTCCTCGTCTCCTAAGAGATAAGCCATGGGGATAAAGCCGTCAAGCCAGTAGGGGACTCTTTCCCAGCCTTCCTTGGTGCCGCCGATCCACTGGCTGTCGCGTACGTCAGGCCAT
>JAFQHD010000033.1 GCA_017398145.1 Clostridia bacterium | reverse complement strand
GATGCTCCCACCACCTACTATCAGGCGGCACAGATTACATTCTTCTATACCCTCGGGGATGCAAACGACTGTACGGGACGTACAGACCAGTATCTTTATCCCTTCTTTGAGAAGGCAATAAAAGAGGATAGGCAGTTTACAGAGGATGTTACCGCCAGTCTTATGATGAAGTTCTACGAGCACGGTGTACATAACATTACCGTTGGCGGTATAAGACCCGAGGACGGTGAGGACGCAGCAAACGATCTTACCTTCCTTATGCTTCAGATACTTCGCCGTAATCACGCTACCCATCCCCGTATGTCTATACGTGTTAATGAAAAGTCGGATCCTCGTATGCTTGCTTTGGCGGTTAAAATGTGGTCGGAAGGTATGAGCGATCCAACGGTCGCAAGCGACTCCACCATTATTCCCGCATTTATCAACAACTACGGTGTCGAGCCCAAGGATGCAATGAATTATTCGCTTCTCGGCTGTCAGGAGCTTGAGATCCCCGGCAAGAGCAACTTCGGCTGTGAGGACGGAGTTATCAATCTTGCGAAGATATTAGAATATACCTTGAACGACGGATATTCCCGTTTCCATCCCGACGTGCGTCTGGGTCTGCCTACGGGTAAGATAACAGACTACGAAAGCTTTGAGGAGCTGTGGGAGGCTTACGATAAGAACGTCAAGTTCTTTACTAAGCATTTCTGTGAGGTATGCGATATGGGTCAGGAGGTAAGGGCCATTAACTACGCAAAGCTTGTCAAGACCCCCTTCACCGAGGCTTGTATCGAAAAGGGACTTAACCTTGACGACGGCGGCGCAGTATATAATTACGGCTGTGTTGAGACCGCAGGCTCCTCGGTGGTTGCAGACTCGCTTACCGCCATAAAGAAGCTTGTTTTTGAAGAAAAGCTCATATCAAAGGAAACTCTTGAGGCGGCATTGGCAGTAAACTTTGAGGGCTACGAGAAGGAAAGACTTCTTCTTCTCAACCGCTCACCCAAGTTCGGGAACGATGAAGCTGAGGTTGACGAAATGGCACACCGTGTGCTTCACAGCTTCTGGAGTGAGTGTAAGAAATATAAATCTGTCCGCGGTCAGGAATACTCCGGTGCCTGCTCGCTGCTCAGCGGCGGTATCCACTACGGTGAGAACACCTGGGCTACTCCCGACGGACGTAAGACGGGAGAGCCCTTAGGTAACTCCATAGGCCCCCGTCCCGGTATGGACAAAAACGGCGTCACCGCAATGCTTAACTCTGTAGCCAAGCTTCCTCTTGATCTTGGTGTAGGCGGTACCACCTGTAACGTGACTCTTCCCACCACCCTTATGTCTACTCCCGAGTTAAGACAGAACGTGGTCGAAGCATTTAATACATTTTTAAATAACGGCGGTCAGCTTGCGCAGATAACTACCGCCTGTATTGAGGATCTTCGTGATGCCAAACAGCATCCCGAAAACCACCCTGATCTTATAATCCGTATCGGAGGATTTTCGATCAAATTCGTTGAGATGTGCAGTGAGGATCAAGACGAGGTTATAAGCAGATATTCTGCTTGATTATAAATGATTTCAATTTAAGGAGAAAATATATGAAAAGATTTTTAGCATTCATTCTTTGTCTTATGATGCTTATATCTTCTATGGTTATCGTCAACGCAGAAGAGCCCGAGACAACCGAGACAAACAATGACCAGATCGTGGTTGCATATTTCAATGCCTCCGCAGGTCCCGGCACCAAGGACTTTACTAACATTGACGTGCTTAACTATCACCCCGCACATATCGAGGCAAGTGCTTTCGGCTATACGGCGGGAAATCCCATCATCACTCACAACTATTCCAAAAACCTTGATATGTGGAAGGAAAAGGCATATGCCAAGAATCCCGACATCAAGTTTGTTTTTACCGTTGCCAACGGCAATATAAGCACTTTTGAGAGCTGGTTTACCAGCCTTGACCGCACCAAGATACTCGTAAAAGAGATGCTCTCTATTATTGAGACCTACGGCTTTGACGGTCTTGATATAGACTATGAGTTTCCTCAGGGCGGCAACAATCCCAAGAAATACTACGTTGAGTTTATGAAGCGTATGCGTGAGGGTCTTGATGAACTCTCTGCGAAAAACGGTAAGGAATATATCCTTTCTATGGCTGTTCCCGCAGGAACCTGGGCATTCAGCCTCTTTAATATGCCCGAGCTTGCAAAGTACGTAAGCTATTTCAACATTATGAGCTATGACCTTCATGTAGGTACTGCCACAAAGGGCATTACCCATCACCATACAAACCCCTGTGCCGATCCCACACCCGGCTTTGAGGGTGCAAGTGTTGAGGAGGATATCGCACTTTACCGTGAAATGGGTATCCCCGATGATAAGATAGTTGTGGGTATCGGTATGTATGCCCGCAGATGGACTAACGTTCCAAACGTAAACAACGGTCTTTATCAGTCAGGTACTCTTGACGAGACCTCAAACGAGGCGTATCTCCATTATTCGGTTATCAAGGCAATGTATGAAAAACCCGGAAGCGGTTATGTAAAGTATTGGGATGACGTAGCTAAGGCTCCGTATCTCTATAACGCATCCAAGGGCGTATTTCTTACCTATGACGACGAGCAGTCTGCACAGATCAAGGCAGAGCTTGCAGTCAAGAACGAGATCCGCGGTGTAATGGTATTCGACTACGTTACCACCGACGGCATCGGCTTCTTTGATAACCTCCATACCTGGCTTGAGGATGCAAAGCATACTCACAGCTACACCTCTGAGGTAACCACCGAAGCAACCTGCGGTGCAGACGGTATTATGACCTATACCTGCGATTGCGGTGACAGCTATGACGAGCCTATCCCCGCAACCGGCGAGCATAACCACGTTGAATGGATCGTTGATACCGAGCCTACTTATGATTCATACGGTTTGGAATTCAGTATATGTACCGTTTGCGGCTTTATAGCTTACAACGAGCTTCCTATGCGTGAGTATGTTAACCCCTTTAAGGACGTAAAGGAAAGCCACTGGTTCTACGATGCGGTAGAGTTCTGCGTTAAGGCAGGCTATGTTGCAGGTATGACCGAGGACAGATTTGCTCCCAACGCTAACCTTACCCGTGCTCAGTTCCTTATGATGCTTGCTAAGGCTGACGGTGTTGACATCGAACAGTATAAGGGTGTTGACTCCGGCTTTGAGGATGTTAAGCCCTCTCATTGGTTTAACGAGGTGGTTTGCTGGGCGGTTGAGAACGGCTATACCAGCGGTCTCTCCGAAACCAAGTTCGGCCCCAATAACAACATTACCCGTGCACAGCTTGCAAGATTCTTCTACGTTTACGTTGAAAAGAACGGTATGGACGTTTCCGAGTCTGCAGATCTTGCCGAGTTCCCCGATGCAAACAAGGTACAGAGTTGGGCGGAGGTACCCGTAAAGTGGGCTGTTGCAAGAGGCTTTATCGCAGGTATGAACGGTAAGCTCGAGCCTAACGGTAACTCCACCCGTGCTCAGGCCGCACGTATCATGATGCTTGTTGCACAGGCTGAGTTTGTTTATGCAGACCCCTATCACAGATTGTTCGAATCATACCCCGAAAAGCTTATGTTCTTCACTGATTTTGAGAATATCGAGAATGTAAGCCGTATGGATCTCTTCTTCTGGGGCGAAAGCCAGGTCGAGCAAATTGAGTTTATCCCCGACTATGACAACATGATCTATACTTATATCTATAACGCCTCCGACATTGCTTCTGTGATCAAGAGCTACTTTGGTATTGATTTTGACTTTACGGCGGTTGCAGGCAGACAGGATGCTGTTGAGATCGTATACGATGCGGAGGCAGATGCAGTTACCGTTATCTACTACGGTGGCTTTGGCTTTGGCGGTCCTCCTCCCATATACGAGGGCTACGAGCAGATAGATGAAACTCATTTTGTTATCAACTATTCCGAGTTTGAAAGCGATTGGAAGGGTCAGCTTGACGTTGAACTTGTTGACGGTAACTACATCGTAACAGCTAAGAGATCATTTAGATAATACACACAACGGATGCCCTATGGCATCCGTTCAGCGTGTCGATAAACCTATCGACACGCTGTCAGGGTTCGAAAAAGGAAGTGGCGGTTTCCGTGAAAAGGGTCCGTAGATCTCGTTGACACCAACAATTCCTTCAGCGCTCCTAAAGTCGCTTGAACTCATTGGGTGTCTGCCGTCCTCGCAGATACGTTTCATCCGCCACTGGCGGCACGTATCTGTTCGGCGTACTAAG
>JAFQHD010000032.1 GCA_017398145.1 Clostridia bacterium | reverse complement strand
TATATACTTAATATTTCCTCGGCTATATCCTTCTGACGTGATGTCAGGTTGACGTATCCGAAGCTGCCTGTATCGATAGTCTTAAGCTCATCAAGTCTCTGCTTGTTCATATCGCCGCAGATAAGAAGCCTGTCCTCGCCCAATGTGATTCTCGTTATAAGCGAAGGGTCGTTCTCCCCCGCTGTAACGCTGACAGAAGCTCCTCCAATGCCAAAGGACATTGAGCCCTCTACCCTTACGACAAAGCTGTCGTAGCTACTGCAAAGCTCGTACAGCTCTTCATCATCGGGAACGTATACCGTTGTTATATCATAAACCGACATAAGCATCTCCACAGCGGAGAATTTCCCGCTGTCGGGTATTACAAGGGTGTCTATGCGGTCGTCATCAAGGTCGGGAATATCCGTTCCTATCAAAAGAACGCTGTCATCCGCTCTTGCAAGAACACTTTCCTCATAAAAAAGCACCTGAAGCTCCTCTTTCTCCCTGCAGGAGAAAAAGGAGCATACAAGTATTATACACAATATCACCGTCAAAAATTCTTTAAGTCTCTGATTCATCCTTCTTACAAAAGATCACACGCTCACCCTCTGCTTTTGCTACTACGTGCTCCCCCGTCTTGATACTGCCCTCAAGCATAGCCTCGGTAAATGCATCTTCAACACTGCGCTGTATCTCACGGCGGATGGGCCGAGCACCGTATACGGGGTCAAAGCCCTTTTTTGAAACAAGCTCCACAGCACTCTCGTCAAATTCAAGCGTAACATCTATATCGGCAATACGCTTCACGAGAGACTTTAACATAAGTCTTGTGATCTCTTTTATCTCTTCCTCTTTAAGCTTGCTGAATACGATTATCTCATCGATTCTGTTAAGGAATTCGGGTCGGAAGGTAGAACGAAGCGCTGACATGACTCTTTCTCTTACTGCGGTATCGTCGTTTGACGATCTTTCACCGAAGCCGAGAGAGTTTGACCTTTCTACGATTCCCGTAGCGCCTACGTTGGAGGTCATAATAATTATAGTGTTCTTAAAGTCTACCTTTCTGCCCTGACTGTCGGTAAGCATACCGTCGTCAAGTATCTGCAGAAGGATATTGAACACATCCGGATGCGCCTTCTCTATCTCGTCAAACAGCACTACCGAATAGGGCTTGCGCCTTATCTTCTCGGTGAGCTGGCCGCCCTCCTCGTGGCCTACATAGCCGGGAGGCGAGCCGATAAGCTTGGATACGCTGTGCTTCTCCATATATTCCGACATATCGATGCGTATCATAGCGTTGTCATCACCGAACAACACCTCTGCCAAAGCCTTGGTGAGTTCGGTCTTTCCCACACCTGTAGGACCAAGGAATATAAATGAACCCATAGGCCGACGGGGGTCCTTAAGACCTATTCTGCCGCGACGGATGGCACGGCTGACCGCATCAACTGCTTCCTCTTGTCCTATTATACGCTCATGTAGGATTTTGTCAAGGTTTTTAAGTCTTTCGCTTTCCTCCTCGGCAAGCTTTTTTACCGGAATACCCGTCCAATGGGCTACGATATCGGTTATCTGCGCTTCACCTACAGACAGGCTGTTACCTGATTTGGTATCATCCCATTCCTTCTTTGCCTGCTCGTATTCCTCACGGGCGGCGTGTTCCTCATCGCGGAGCTGTGCAGCGTGCTCAAACTCCTGCTTCTTGATAGCTGCTTCCTTCTCGGCGGCTATTGCCTTATGCCTCTCCTCAAGCGCCTTAATGCTTGCAGGAGGAGTTACGGCACCTATGCGGAGCTTGGATGCCGCCTCGTCGATAAGGTCTATCGCCTTGTCGGGAAGGTATCTGTCCGCTATATATCTGACCGACAGCTTGACTGCCGCCTCTATCGCATCATCGGTTATCCTTACCTTATGATGAGCCTCGTATTTGTCGCGAAGACCCTTAAGGATAGCTATAGCCTCCTCCTCGGTGGGCTCGCCGACATTTACGGGCTGAAAACGTCTTTCAAGTGCGGAATCCTTCTCTATATGCTTACGGTATTCGTCTATGGTGGTAGCACCTATCATCTGCATTTCCCCTCGGGATAATGCAGGCTTGATGATATTTGCCGCATCCACGGCACCCTCTGCCGCACCTGCACCAACGATAGTGTGTATCTCGTCCACAAAGAGGATTATACGCTTTTCCTTCTGCACCTCGGACATTATCCCCTTAAGACGTTCCTCAAACTCACCGCGGTACTTGGCTCCCGCTATCATCCCCGAAAGGTCAAGGGTAACGACTATCTTATCCGAAAGTGTCTCGGGGACGTTGCCCTCTGCTATTCGCTGTGCAAGACCCTCTACCACCGCAGTCTTACCTACACCCGGTTCACCTATGAGACAGGGGTTGTTCTTGGTACGGCGGGAGAGTATCTGTATCACTCTGTCCATCTCGCTGTCCCTGCCGATAATGGGGTCTATCTTTCCCTGTCTTGCCATCTCGGTCAGGTCCCTGCCGTACTGGCTTAGGGTCGGGCAGCCCTTAAGCTCGGCGGAAGCAGGCTTTGTTTCCGTCTTTTTGCGCTTATGTCCCGTAATTACCGCGTCCTCGTTTATATCGTCAAGCTCTGTACCTAAAAATGCAAGTATCTCACGGTGAAGATCGTTTGTATCAACACCTAAGGTGTTAAGTATCTGTACTCCCACGCAGTCGCTTTCGTTTATAAGGGCAAGGAGAAGATGCTCTGTGCCGATATAGCTCTGGCCGTGGCGCATTGCCTCATAGGAGGAGTTTTCGATTATACGCTTGGTACGGGGAGTCATATCGTTGGGGGTCACAGAGCTGCCCCCGCCTGTTCCCGCTATCTGCGCGGTCACCTTTTTTACGGCTTCAAAGCTCACCGAATGCTCAGCTAAGAGCTTTGCTGCCGCAGAATCCATCTCACTCGTAATACCCATAAGAAGATGCTCCGAGCCTATATATGTGTGTCCGAGCTCCCTTGCAAAATACAGGGATTTGTTAAGGGAATTCTGTGCTCCTTTAGTAAATCTGTTAGACATTTATCATCACTCTTTTCTTAATTTTTCTTTTATGACCTCTGCCCGTTTCATATCCCGTTCTGCTTCGGTAAGCTTTTCACCTGCGCTTAAGGTAGCGGGCATGACCGAGATGAAAAGCTCGTCAAGTGTTTCGAGATCAGTCTCGTCTATTATCCCTACGGCAACACCGAGACGAGCCTTGGAATAAAGCTCGATAAACTCTCTTGAGGTCATGGTACAGGCGTATTTAAGCACGCCGAATGCACGGCATAGGGGGTCTCGGTTTCGTATGCCTGCGGCTTTTATCCGTTCACGGGCATTGCGCTCGTGACCTATGATCTGTTTCAAGATATCACAAAGTCTGGATATCGTAGCTTCCTCGGTGGTGCCCATGGTCTCTGCATTTGATATCTGGTAAAGATAACCCTGAGCCTCGCTTCCCTCACCGTAGATACCGCGTATGGTAAGACCAAGCTTTGAAAGCTGTGAAACTATCCCCTTAAGCTCACCCGTCATGGCTAATCCCGGCAGAAACATCATGACCGACGCTCTCATTCCGCTGCCCAGATTAGTGGGACAATGGGTCAGAAATCCTAACTCCTCGTTGTAGGCAACACGAAGCTTTGACAAAATCATATCATCCGTTTCACACGCCTCGGTAAATGCTTCGTTGAGGCTAAAGCCTTTCTTTATCACCTGCAACCTTATATGGTCCTCCTCGCAGACCATCACCTTGGTGTCTGCCTTCTCAAATAATGCATGCGGAAGTGTTGACACCGCAAATTCGGGGCTGACGCTATGATGCTCCACGAAGGCCTGTGCCGATATTGGGTCGATCTTGGTAAAATCCGTCTTTTTAAAATCCGAAAGAACATACTCTACCTTTTCGATTATCTCCCTGCAGGAGGTCTCGTCAAGCTTGGAAGCAAAGGGATAATCCTTGATATTTCTTGCAAATCTTATTCTTGAAGAAAGAACGACATCAATATCCTTAACCATGGTCTGCCTCCTTACGTTTTATAAGGTCACGCAGCTCTGCGGCTCTCTCGTATTCCTCGGCTTCTATAGCGGCTCTAAGTTCCTTTCTTAAAGTCTCAAGCTCGTTTTCTGCCTTGCGTTTCTCCGAATATCCCTCGGGAGCTCTGCCGTTGTGCTTAGCACCACGGTGGATGCTTTCTATCATCGGACCAAGCTCATCCGCAAAAACGCTGTAACACTCGGCACAGCCCACCTTGCCCTTTCTCTTTATCTCTTCAAAGGTTGAGGAGCAGAGCGTGCAGCGCTTGTGTTCGGTTTTAGGTCTTGCCTCGGCAAACATGGAACCAAAGAGATTCAAGGGTGTAAAACCTAACTCCGCCTCTGCTGCACACTGTGAACAAAGGGCATACTCCCTTACCTCACCGTTGATATTCTGTTTGAAATAAACACTTGCCTCGTTTTTATGGCATTTACTGCATAACATCTTCATACCTCCATTCTACTTCAAAAGTGCCAGTATAATTTGTCGCATCATATCGGCACGGACCTCGTCGTCCATAGGAATATAGAATACTCCTCTGATTATATTGGCTTCTCTTAAGGTTATGACCTCTTTTTCCAGCATCGAATTGACAAACACCCTTGAGCTTCGCTCATCAAGTTCTCTGCCAATACTCTGGAACAGATGCATAAGATACTGATCTCTCGTCATCTGTACCTTGGTGATACGCACATAGCCTCCGCCTCCGCGGCGGCTCTCTATCAGATATCCGCGCTCGGGAGTAAAACGGGATGTGATAACATAATTTATCTGGCTTGGAACACAGCCAATACGTCCCGCAAGGTCGTTACGCTTAAGCTCCAGCTCGCCGTTACCCTCACGAAGCATCTCTTCTATCATATTTGCTATAATATCGCTCATTAACATTGTTTTAATTCCTTTCTGTGTACGTAATACATCGAGTCCCCGTCGGGGTGGGTACTGTCATAATTAAATCCTGATTTTTCAAATGCTCTTTTTGATGCCTCATTATCGGGAAAGATCACGGCTTTAACAAACGTTATATCCTTACCCAATATATAAACGCTATGTTTTATTAATTCTGTCAGTACAGCCGTACCTATACCCTTGCCACGAAGCATTGGATCAACTATAAACTCGGAGAGCGTAAACTCACCCTTGTGGCAACCGATAAGCAAAGCCGCAACAGCTTTATCGGCACGAAACACTACCTTGCACCACAATTCGTTTTCGACCGTGGTGTCGCTTTTGTCTAACCAATACCTGTACAGTTCTTCAAAGCTACCGTCGATTCCGGTAGTTCTTCTTGCCTCATCATCAAGCCACTCTTCCACAACCGACTTGTCAAATTTATCATAATCCCGCCATATAAATCTCATTTCGTCCTCTTTCACTCGGTACACTGACACCGCGACTTTGACCTTCTTTGACTTTAATATATCACAAAAGTCAGAGAAAGTCAAGGTCAGAAAAGGTCAAAGTCGCGGTGCTTTTGTTAATATTTTGTGAACAGGATACTTGTGATGAGGTAAGTGATCAAGGTGAAGTGAAGTGAGGCGGTCAGGTTAAGTAATAAGTTCAGATAATTTATATGTTGTATCCTAAAAAACAAAGATAGTGGTAAAATACCACTATCTTTCAGACTGTCGAAAAAGTCTGAAGAAGCCGTCGCATAGCGACGGCTTCTTATGCATCACTGTCCTTAAACTTTTCATACTCGGATACGAGGGCATTCCAGGTGTCGGGGTCAACTATGCCTGTTATGGGCAGACCGTTGGTTCGCTGGATATCCCGTATTGCGGATTCGGTGGATGTATCGTAAACTCCCGTAAGCTCAATATCCTCAAAATCGTATACAACAGAAAGAGTCTTGAGCATAGACTGTATTATAACGACAACGTTACTCTCCTCTCCGGGAGAGATAACTCCGCCCTCAAGGGTCTCGGGTATAAGCAGAGCACATTGATATCCGAATATCGGTCTTGCCGCACGAGCCAAGGCTTCAAAGGTCTCGAGGTCTACCCTGCCCGTGGGCGGCAGACGGTTGAATACCTGAAACTCTCTTACGGCATTATATGTCTCGTCTCCGTATATTCCGTCAGGCTTTATGTCGTAGCCTGCATCACGAAGAAGCTGTTGTATTGCCGAAATTGCGGCTCTTGAATCATTTAATTCATACATATCGTCACCCCACCGTATATCCCGGAAACTGTGTCGGGGACACGAGATTTCCTAACCTTAATTCTGTATAAATATCAGCTATGGCACTCCAAGTAAGTATACCTACGATTCCGCTGGGATTTATATCAAAGAGATTCTGAAAGGCTATGACCGCCGCATCGGTATCCGCGCCGAACACTCCGGTAACCTCAACCGTAGGAATTTCGGTATAGGTCTGTGCGATAAAGTTGAGATATTCCTGTAATAACGCTACGTCTTCGCCTTCGTCACCTAACTGAAGCTCTGTTCCGGGAAAGGGTATCGCCGTATCTGCAAATTGCTCGGGCGGGATAGATTCTATTATCCGCTCATATACATCGTAAAGCTGTGAATAGGTCTGCTCGCCTAAAATACCGTCGGGGGTAAGACCGTAGGTCTGCTGAAAGCTCCGGACTGCCGCCGTAGTTTCGGGTCCGTAGTAGCCTGATACAGTAAGCGGCGGTACGCTTTCTTCATACTGTGACACAAAGGCTAACAGCAGCTGTATTACCCGTACGAAGTCTCCACTGTCCCCTTCTCTGAGAACCCCGGGAAATTGTCTTGACACATCACTTAGAGTAAGTCCCTCCGAGTCGAGCTGATTTAAGCGTTTGATACCGTTATAAATAAACTGAATCTTATACCACGTGGCTTTACCGACGATACCGTCGGGAGTTAAGTTGAATATCTCCTGAAAGCGCCTTACCGCATCCTCTGTGGTCTGACCGAAAAAGCCGTTGACATTTGCTATCTTCGGGATAGCGGGATAGTTTGTTGATATACGGTTCAGCCGTGTCTGTACCTGTAATACGTCGTTTCCCGACGACCCTCGGCGCAGGGCTCTTATGGGTACGCTTATCTCTATACCCTCTACCGGGGTATTTGTAACTAGCTCGATATCATCTCCGTAATAACGGCGCAATATCTCCACCGAGTCAAGTCCCTGCTCTGCCAATCCCTGGCTTCCCCATTGGGAAAGTCCTTCGCAGGTGGTAGTGGTACCGTTGCAGTACTGGGCAAAGAGAGGCTCTATATTACCGCGTCGGCGGATATATACATTGAAGATATCATCAACTATCTGAGAAATGTTTTCAAATATATCCCTTCCCTTGGCAAAGGACTGGTCAACGGAGGTTGAGTTAGTTATGTCGAAATCATAGTTCTGACTACGGTAATACTCGGTATATACACGGTTGAGAGCATATGATATCTGGGCAAGAATGTTTGCGCGGATAGCTGACTCGTTCCATGTGGGGTATATCTCACTTGATGCTACGTTCTTTATGTAATCGGGAAAGGATACGGTAACATTCTCTGCCGCTACATTGGGCGGACCTAAATGTACGGTTATGGTTTCGGGTATATATGGAAGCTCGGGCATATTTCCTCCTATAGATCAGGGCTTTGGCTTTCGTTAAAGCGAGTATCCTCGTTGGGTCTGACGTCTGTAATAGGAATCATCGCGACGTTCTGTATCGAGGTTATCCCCGAATATATGGGCGCGTTGATGTTCTCTATAGTATAATAACCGTCGTAGTCGGTATCGATATTATAGCTTGCATAGGGTATCATCCCCGTATCCGGGGTCTGTGAGGCAGACAGCGGCGGTGCGGGCAGCTCTATCTTCTCAGTTCTTCCCGAGGAATCGGTAGTAAGTGTATATAAAAGTCTGGTATCGTCGTTTTCCGTCGAATATACCCTCACCCTCGCTCCCTCTATGGGAAAGTTTCCTCTCGCGGCGCTCACCGCCACCACGAGATAACCTGTATCAGTGTTTGGCATTATATCACTCCTTTAATAGTCAGTATATGCAGCAGGTTATAATCTGCTTCAAAAAAATAAAAGCGGCAAAAGCCGCTTTTATTTATCTGTAGCTGTTACTTGACTTACTGTCAGCCTTGTTCTGAGAATTGTTCTTGGAGTTATTCTGAGAATTGTTCTGAGAGTTGTTCTGAGAGTTGTTCTGAGAGTTGTTGTTCTGGTTGCTCATCTTGCTGTTATTATTGTTCTTTGACATTGTTTTTTCTCCTTTCACAGTTTACATTTATATTATTATCTGTTATAATGATTTTATCCTAAAAGAAAGAAGAAAAATTATGAAAGCTTATCCTCTTAAATTAGATGCATATAAAAAGGGCGTAGTGTGGGGCGGAACCACGCTCCGTGACAAATACGGTAAATGCTTTGAAGCAGACGATCTCGGTGAGACCTGGGAGCTGTCGGTTCGCGAAAAAGAAAACTCGGTTATCGTAAACGGTGAATATGCGGGTATGACCTTAAAGGAATATCTGGGAAATGAGGAAAATTTTCCTCTGCTTGTTAAGTTCCTTGATGCCAATGACAGCTTATCCGTACAGGTCCATCCCCAAAAGACCGAAATGTGGTATATAGTCGAAGCAACTCCCGACGCTCAGCTGGTCTACGGTCTGAATGAAAAATTTGACAAAGAAAAAATAAGAGCCGCAATCGAAGGCGGCACCCTTGAAGAGCATCTCAACTACATAAACGTTAAGGCAGGGGAGGTATACTTTATCCCCAGCGGTCTTACCCACGCTATATGTAAGGGTATAGTCATCGCAGAGATACAGGAAAACAGCGATATCACCTACCGTCTCTACGACTATATGCGTCCTCAGGCTGACGGAAGCCTCCGTCAGCTCCATGTGGAGGAGTCCCTTGAAACTATGGACGATATCACAGAGAAATATATCGAAGAACACAGATATTCTCTTGGTAAGACCTCGGAAAACAATCTTGCAAACTGTGAATTCTTCTGTGTTGACAAATATGATTTTGAAGGTGATATGACCTTCTCAAAGGACGGCTTCCACCATATACTCTGCCTTGAAGGTGAGGGTTGTATAGACGGCGAGCCTATTGTCAAGGGTGACAGCTATTATATTCCCCGGGAAATAAATGAATATAGCATTACAAGTGAAAATGGTATTTCGGTAATTATTTCTACCTGTAAATATTAAAGGGCGGTATTAACCGCCCTTAATTTATTAGATTTCTGCTATTACTTCTACCTCTACAAGCACGTTTCTGGGTAACTGCTTTGCAGCCACGCAGCTTCTTGCAGGCTTACCTGTAAAGTATCTGCCGTACACCTCGTTGAACGCGGCAAAGTCTGCCATATCGGAAAGAAAGCATGTGGTCTTGACCGCCTTTTCGATGCTTGTGCCTGCCGCCTCAAGAACAGCACAGAGGTTCTTACATACCTGCTCGGTCTGCTCGGTGATGGTCTGGGCTTTGATCTGTCCGTCTGCGGGATCTATAGCTATCTGTCCCGAGGTAAAGACAAGATTACCTACTATCATCGCCTGTGAGTAAGGTCCTATCGCATCAGGGGCATTGCTTGTATATACTATCTTGCTCATTTTTGTTTCTCCTGAATTTATTATTTTGGTTATCCCAAACAGGGATATTAAGAATGCAGAATGCAGAGTGCAGAATGCAGAATTATGGTTGATATCCGACTATCGTCGAATATCTTCATCAAATTATATTCTGTATTCTGTAAGCATCTGCTTGATATCTGCACTAAAATATTTTTGTATCTTGAAAATTATTCAGCTGATTTTTTAGCTTCGCAATCTAATATTAATTTAATGGAATTTTTGTCACCGACTGTGACAAAAATCTCCACAATTCCGCACTCTGCATTCTGCATTCTGCACTTGCAGGAGGCATCCGCATTAATATCAGTTGTCTATAATTCTGAATCCGTGCTCTTTAAGAGTATTTGTGATAAGCTGAACGTGATCGTAGTCTCTGGTCTCCATCTCGATACGCAGATAACAGCCGTTGATGCTGGTGGTATCCCCTGCTCTCTCGTGATGAACGCCTGTTACGTTACCGCCACACTCTGCAATAAGGCTTGATACAGCCACAAGCTGACCCGGCTTGTCAAGAAGCTCGATGGTAAGACGACTGCTTCTGCCCGACTTCATAAGACCGCGGTCTATAACGCGGGAGAGGCTGGTAACGTCGATATTACCGCCCGAAACAAGGCTTACTACCTTCTTGCCCTTGATGGGGAACTTACCGTGCATAGCTGCGGCAACCGCTACCGCACCTGCACCCTCTGCTACCATCTTCTGCTTTTCGATAAGAGCAAGGATCGCAGAGCATACCTCGTCGTCGGTAACAAGAGCGATATCGTCAACATACTGGCTTATAAGTTCAAATGTATTCTCACCCGGCTGCTTTACCGCGATACCGTCGGCAACCGTAGAAACAGAATCAAGGGTCTCTATCATGCCGTCACGAACCGAATTATACATACTGGGTGCACCTGCTGCCTGAACACCGTAGACCTTAATGGAGGGTCTTATCTGCTTAACGGTGTATGCGATACCCGAGATAAGTCCGCCGCCGCCGATAGGCACGATGATGGCATCTATATTGTCAAGATCGTTTAAGATCTCAAGGGCAACCGTTCCCTGTCCGGCGATAACATTCTCGTCATCAAAGGGATGAACGAAGGTATAGCCCTCACTGTCTCGAAGCTCCAGCGCCTTCTTGTATGCATCGTCATAGCATCCCGGAACAAGGCAGACATCTGCACCGTAGCCCTTGGTAGCCTCTACCTTGGAAATAGGTGCCGTATCGGGAAGGCAGATAAGCGACTTTATGCCGTTCTTGGATGCGGCAAGAGCAACACCCTGTGCATGGTTACCCGCCGAGCAGGCGATAACGCCCTTTGCCTTCTCCTCTTCGGAAAGCATAGCTATCTTATAGCCTGCACCTCTTACCTTAAAGGAGCCTGTTATCTGCAGGTTCTCAGGCTTTAAGTACAGTCTGCAGTCCTGCGCTATACCGTATGCACGAACACAGTTTGTAGGTCTGATGATCTTACGCAGAACTGTCTGCGCGTTAAAAATTTTGTCAAGTGTCAACATAGTTTTTACCTCAGCTTATTTCCGCTTTGAAACAAAAGGGGCGAGCCGCCCCAAGGCAAACTGCGCTCTGTAGCAAAATAAATACCTTTGTTTATCACACGCCATAACACAATTTGCTATACGACAAAAAATGTCTCAAAGCTAAGTTTGCTTTGAGACGGGTGTATTACACTCGCGGTACCACTCAAATTGCGATAAATCGCCACTCTCGGAGTCTGTCAACTCCTTTTGCCTTAACGCAGCTTCACGGAAGGAATTACTTATTTCACGCCCTCAGCTCGGAAGTGATGGCAATGGGAGGCTTGTATATCGGCTTTCACCTGCCGCCGACTCTCTGGATACTCCGCTTCCCTTACGTCTTCGTCATCGCTTTTAATAATTATATTGATTATATCACCATATTTCGATTATGTCAATATAAAAAACACATTTTATTAACATCTTCACCGATTCATATTAATATTCGTTTGGTAGAATTTTACTATTATTTTTGCAGGAGATAATAACATTGGAAAGCTTCGATAAATTTTCAGCATTGATCTTTGAGGTTTCACGACACTGGCATAAAATAACATCGGATGAAATGGCAAAATTCGACCTTAAAGGTACTTATGCCGTTTACCTGTCCGCAATGTACCGTAATCCCGAGGGAATTACCGCCGCTAAGTTAGCTGAGCTATGCTGCCGCGACAAGGCAGACGTTTCCCGAGCTGTTGCAGCCCTTGAAGCAAAGGGTATGATAACAAAATCATCCGCAAACAACAAATCCTACCGTGCCGCAATAAAGCTTACAGACAAGGGTATCGAGGCGGCAGAATATGTATTCAAACAGGGTAGTCTTGCCGTTGAGATGGTCGGTACAGGCTCTACGCCCGCCGAACGCAGGATATTCTACAAGACTCTTGAGACTATCGCCTCAAATCTTAAGTGTATATCCGAACACGGTATCTCAAAGGATCATATTAAGCTTAAGGCTGTCCTCTTCGACCTTGACGGGACCCTGCTTCCTATGGATCAGGATGAGTTCATGAAGGTATATATGGACGGTCTCTGCAAAAAGCTTGCTCCCGCAGGCTTTGACAGCGAGGCGTTGGTAAATGCTATATGGCAGGGTATCCGCGCTATGTACAGAAACAACGGCAACTATACCAACGAAAGCGCGTTTTGGCATTACTTTAAAAAGCATTTACCCAATGTCACCGACGAGACCCTCAGGCTTCTTGATACGTACTATACCGAGGATTTTGACAAGCTATCCTCTGTCGCGACCCCGGATCCCGATGCAAAGAAGGCTATGGAATATATAAGATCAAGAGGTATCCGTATAACCCTCGCCACCAATCCGCTCTTCCCCCGTATCGCAACCGAGAAGCGTATCAAGTGGGCAGGCTTTGAGGAATCCGACTTTGAGTTCTTTACCTCCTTTGAGGATTCAAGCTGCTCTAAGCCAAATCCCGACTACTACAGAGGCATATACGAGCGCATGGGTCTTAAATCTTGTGAATGTCTGCTTGTAGGAAACGACGTAGACGAGGATATGGCTGCCCGTGAGCTTGGAATGAGGGTATTCCTCCTTACAGACCACATGATAAACAGACATAACAAGGATATATCCGCTTATCCTCACGGTAATTTCAATGATTTAATAGAATATATCAAAGAGCAGGCTTGAAGCCTGCTCTTTAATCGTCTATTTCGATAACGCTATTTTCTTCTTCAAGCAGCTCGGCTGCTTTGTTTTTTTCCTCTTTTGCTTCGGTGGCTTCACGAATAAGAATATAGGCTGTTGATGCAACAGGAACGCCCAAAAGCATACCTATGGGACCTGCAAGTCCTCCGCCCACCGTAACTGCCGCAAGTATCCACATTGCGGGCAGGTTGACACGGGTACCCATGACCTTGGGATAAATGATGTTACCCTCTATCTGTTGGAGCACTATAAGGAAAATAAGAAATATCAAAGCCTTCCATGGGTCAACGGTAAGTATCATAAATGCTCCCACACCCGCGCCGATAAATGCACCGACAACGGGAATGAGCGCAGTTATACCCACAAGAGCGCCTACCATAGGTGCATAAGGGATACGGAGTATAAGCATACCCAGCATACAGAGCGTTCCTAAGATCAGTGCCTCTATGGTCTGACCTGACACAAAGCTTCTGAACACTCTCGATGCAACTGAGGATGCGTGGATCATCCATTCCCCAAACGCCTCCGGCAACCAGGCTCTTATAAGACGGGTGGTCTGTACCTTAAGTGTCTTTTTGGAGAAAAGTATATAGATAGCAAATATGAATGCTATAAAGAAATCGACTATACCTCCGAAAAGTGCTGTCACCCTGCTGAGTGCCGAGTTCATGATACCCGAGCCGGTATCCGTTACCCAGGACTGTAGCGACGTAATGATATTGCTCCAGTCTATCTGAACGAGTATACCGTCAAAGAACCGATAAAGCTCTGAGGTCTTATCCATACGGGAGATCTCCTTTGCCAGCTCCATCGCTCCCTTGGCGATAATGACAACCGCATCGGCAAGCTCGGGTATGACCAGGCATACAACACCTGTCAGTATCCCGAGAATTATCACAAGAGATATTATAAAGGCTATGGGTCTGCGAAGCTTTACCCAGAGCTTTTTCTTTGCGTGCTTCCACAGAACACCTTCAAAAAAGCTCATGGGAACATTGAGTATCAATGCAAAGACCAAGCCTAATATCAGAGGTCCGAAAAGCTTGAAAAGATATGACACCGAGCTTGCCAGTGTGTTTATATTCTTAACACCGAGGTATATGAGAATACATACTGCGACAACGCCTACAAGCCACTTTGCAAGCTTTTTCATTTTTGAAGAGTTAAGATCCATTTGATGTCTCCTTACTTTTTAAAGATAAGCTTGGATATCTCCATAATTACAGTAGGAACGAAGATAAGCCCCGTACAGATAAGATACTGTTTAAGGGTCAGCGTTACAAGACCGAAGGCTATACCCACGGGGGTAAAGAGCAGTAAAAGAACTAAAGCTATAGAAGCTAAAGCTGCCCAGTTCAGCTTTCGGTTGGTGAAGGGACCGATACGGAAAATAGATTTATCAGAACGCATATTGAACGCCTGAATGACCTGAGAAAGAGACAGAGTCATAAACGCCATGGTCTGACCTACCGCAAGGGTCGCATCATTATGTCCGCCGCCAAGCCAAAATGCAAGAAGCGAGAGAAGTGCAAACATAGCTCCCTGAAGCACCACTCGTACACCTAAGCCCCCTGCGAATATTCCCTCGTTCTTGGGCTTGGGCTTTCTGTCCATAACGTCTGTTTCAACAGCCTCCATACCGAGAGCTATTGCGGGAAGAGAATCGGTTACAAGGTTTATCCAGAGAAGCTGCATTGACAGAAGAGGGGTCTTGTGCCAGAGAAGCATTGCCACAAATACGAGGATGACCTCACCGATGTTGGTACCTAAAAGGAAGCCTACGACCTTCTTGATGTTGGCGTAGATTCCTCGGCCTTCCCGGACAGCATCCACGATGGTGGCAAAGTTATCGTCTGTGAGGGTCATATCAGCAGCGCCCTTGGCAACATCTGTGCCGGTGAT
>JAFQHD010000031.1 GCA_017398145.1 Clostridia bacterium | reverse complement strand
GTATTGTAATCAGGAGTCTCTGTATACAAGCCATCCTTGATTATAAATTTGTAATTGCTAATATCAAACGCTTCAAGTTGGAAACGATATGCACTACCCCAACCGAGAGAGGTTACAAACTCGTTTGTAGCGGCTCTGGGGGCTGCTGTTTCGTATACGGTATAGCCGTAATGGTCTGCAAGATAGGTATAGTCACCGTTTACAACTCTGAGCATCAGACTGTTGTTTATAAACAGACCATTTTGCTGAGTATAGGCAAGAAGCTGAACCTCAGGGCCGTCCTCATCCACAGGAGTATAATCCTCTTCATCAAGACCGGGAACAAAAGGAGCCGTCTCAACGATGGTTACGGGAAGGGTTACAGTTACGTCCTCGGTGAATACTGCGATTTCGTCACCGCAAACGTATGCAAGGTCTTCAGCCTTGAAGGTGTAGCTTTCTGCGTCGCCGTAGTAGAAGGTAAAGGTGGGAGCATCGCCGGTGTAGCGATCGATGAGCTCATAATCAAGGCCCTCGAATATCTCGCCGTATTCGTATATCTCGTCAGCTATGAGAGTTACGGTTACGGGACCTGCAAACTCGCCGCCGTTTTCTACAAGGGCATCGTCAAGATCCCAATCGACATAGTAAGAAGGAGTGAAGATGTTTTCCACATCCACATATCTGCCGATGGTATCTATATAGAAATAGGTGTTTTCCTTAGCGGTTACTGTAACCTCTGTGGTACCGTTGTTTTCAATAGTTACAACGCTTTCATCGTAGTCGGTTATAGTAACATCTACGTCTGATTTGATGGTGATAGTAACGGGACTCATTGTGGGCTCTACGGTGGAGAAGCTTATCTCCGCATTGTAGTAAGTACCGATTATCTCGTAAGATATGGGCCATACGTTGCCGTAGGCATCGGTAAACGAGCCGTTGTACACGCCATCCTTGAACATATTGGTGTGGATAACGTTGCTGCCGTTTTCAAGGTAAACCTTTAAATTAAGGTCTACGCCGTAGATAGGATCGTCATAACCGTAAACCAAGGAAGCGCCGCCATCAGTATAGTGAACGTATTGGTTGGTATAGTTCGAGGTGAATACATGGTCGTTACCGCCAATATCCTTAACCTTGATAGTGTAAGACCTGTAAAGTCTGTGGTCAGAGTCATACTGGGTTTCGGAAATGGGATCTGCAAAAGCTATCTCAAGACCGCTGTATTTAGAATACTCAAACCACACAAGTCCTGCGCCGTTAGGTGCGGAAGCACCGTAAGGCAATGTAACAGTACCGTCAATATCATCGCCGCTGATTTCGATAACAGCGTTTTCCCAGTCAAGCAGATCAAGGTTTTTGCCGTTTGCATAGGTGTCCTGAGTTGACCATACAGAATCCGTGCTGTAATGATCCCAATAACGGTCAAGTTTGCCAAGGGAAATATCGTTGGATTCTATATTGTACTTGTTCACATAAAGATCCTCGTTGGTGATGCTGAGAATCTCCAGAACACGGGTCTCGTCTCCGCCGTAAACGTAGGTAACGAATTTACCCTCAATATCCTCACCGCCGAACTTGTAGTCTGCATCACTGCTGTTGTAGTCCTCAACAAGCTCGTTACAGGTGATGCCCGTCCAGATATCGCTGTACTTCCAGGGGTCATCGTCGTAAAGACCAAAGTGTATGGAAGTCTTTTCGTTGGTATAGTAGCCGTCACGGTAAATCTCACCAAGCTCAGGAGTTACTACGGTAATGGCACCGTATTTGTCACGCGCAACGAAAAGAATGGTAGCGTTATCCAACGTATTGGAATAACTGTCCATCTTAAGGGTTACAAGGTCGCCGACCTTGAGAGGTACAACAATATCGCCGTAATCGTCCTTTTCGGTATACTCTACGCCGTTTACTATAACGGGAGTATAATCGTTAAGGGGATTTCTCTGTATTACCTCAAGGGTGAAATCGCCAAGTTCAGAGAACGCCTCGTCTATTCTGTAAGTAATGGAGTCTACGTTGGTTTGACCTTCGATTTCAGATTTTCTGATGGAAGGAACGTAGCTGTCAACACTTACCTCAAGAGTAGGATTGGTGTTGGTTACGTAAACGTAGAAATAACTTATAGGAGAAACTACGCCAGCAGAGCTTATGGTCTGGCAACAAACGGTATTCATGCCTGCTGTAAGATGAATATTATCCATATCCAAACCGGCCGCGCCCTGGGGTACGCTTTCAACTATATCACTGTCGCTGTAGGTGCCTATAAATACTTGTGCTTTTTCGTCTCCTACCTCTATATCATATTCCGGCTCTACAAACTCAAAGCCCGCCAAATCCTCTTCCGAAGGATTTGCCGCCGCATTCCAAAAACGAACGCCTTTAACTGCTCCTATCTCAAGTCCGTAATAGTTTTGGGGATTTGAGATGCTACCAACATAGAGCTGGAACCACTTGATTCCCGAGGTGTAGGTAGCAAACTCTCTGTCACGTTCCGTTTGTGTCAGACGGCCTGCGCTTACACCAAAGGACTGTATAGAATTCTCGTCCTCTGCAAACACGCGGATATCATCAGTAAGATCTTCACTGGGAGTTATAGTATAACCCCAGAGGCCTGCAAGGTTCTCATTGATGGCGTCAAGCACCATTATAAATCCATCGGGAATAAACTCCTCAACATAATCAGAACCCTTCTGGTATACGCCCACTCTGAAACGGTAGGCGCCGCCCTCAAAGGGAGTGCCATCGTCCTTGGTGGCAGGAACGGTTATGGTCTGTACGTTTGTAGCGGCAAGTCCTGTGTATCTTACGCATTCCTCAAGGAAATTGTATTCGCCGTCTATCTTCTCTATAACAACGTAGGATCTTTCGGTATCAAGGTTGACAAGATTCCACTCGGGGAGAAGTACGTTGCTTATTTCAAAGCGTATCATAGCACCCGTCATATCCAGATTCATGCGAATCGCTTCATCCCTATATGCAGCACCGAACCACTCGCCTATGCTGGAACGGAAATCGATGAACTCCACGTGGTGAACCTTGGTTCCCTCTGCCTGTACGCCTGAATAAAGAACGTTAACCGTCTGACTGTGGCTTGCGTATGTTACATCGCTTACCTCCACCTTTTCACCGCTTACGGGAGTAAGGGGCACGTATGCGCTTTCAAAACTTAGAGATATGCTGCCGTAATGCTGTTTAACAGAGGTAAAGTCTACAACTGAAGATATGTTCTGATAATAACCACTGTTAATAGTACCACTGTACCATTCTCCATCGAAGTCAAATACGTTAATGCTCTCACCCGTCTTGACCACTCTGAAATAGGTCTTATCCCCCACCTTCATGGTGATACGGGTATAGGCAACGGCACCGTCACTTTCTCTTGCGGCAGGAGCTGTTACCGTTACGTTATGCTCATAGTTGGGAACGTTTACGTCTGAAAGCACCTCAACGGTCAACGAAGGCTTAGAGAGATATACGTCTATGCTACTTCCTACGGGATTGCTCCAGTTGCCGTATTCGTCCTGCATCCTTGTCCAGAAATAAACGATATGGTCAGCACCATCGCTTATACTGGTGGTTCGAGATCCGGAATACTTGTAACGCTGAAGCTGACTGTCTAACTTGGCATAGCCGCTTGCAGTCTGCCATTCGCTGGCATCAGTGGGAACGGAAGCGTCATCAACAAGCCAAAGATACTGAACAACGGGTATGTTCCTGTGGTCTGTACCCTCAAAGCTTGCAGTTACACTTACGCTGGCGCTGGGACTGCCACTG